>JAYTTR010000422.1:0-4831 GCA_043744935.1 Gemmatimonadaceae bacterium | reverse complement strand
CCACGTCATCGGGAGCAGCGTTACCCATGCATGACGCGCTTTGCCCATCTTCACGATGACCGTGGTACCCACGCACAATGCGACTGTCGCAAGCAGTTGATTGGAAATACCAAACAACGGCCACAACGAGTTGATACCGCCGAGGGGATCGGTTACGCCCTGGTACAGGAAGTATCCCCACATGCTGACAAACAGTGCGCTCGCAAACACGGCGGCCGGATACGAACTGCCCCGACCCAACGGCTTCCAGATATTGCCGAGCAAGTCTTGCAACATGAAGCGGCCCACGCGCGTGCCGGCATCAAGTGTTGTCAGAATAAAAAGTGCTTCGAACATGATCGCGAAGTGATACCATAGCGACATCATGGCATCGCCGCCCAACGCTTGCGAAAACAGATGCGCCATGCCAACCGCGAGACTGGGTGCACCACCCGTGCGTGAGAGCAATGAGTGTTCGCCAACTTGGCGCGCCAGGTTTTCAAGTTCGGCCGGCGTCACCACAAAACCCCACTGCGCGATGGCCTGCGCCGCACTGACTGCCGTCGTTCCAATAGCGGCGGCTGGGGCGTTAATGGCGAAGTACACGCCGGGTGTGAGCACGCACGCGGCGATCAGCGCCATCGTGGCCACGAGTGATTCGGTAAGCATCGCCCCATAGCCAATCAGTCGCGCATCGCTTTCCCGTTTGAGCAGTTTCGGCGTTGTGCCCGATGAGATGAGCGCGTGAAATCCCGAGATAGCGCCGCACGCAATCGTCACGAACACAAACGGGAAGAGCTTCCCGGCAAACACCGGACCTGTACCATCGACAAAACGGGTGATCGCCGGCATTTCGAGCGGCGGGAGCACCGCAAGAATTCCAACTGTCAACGCCAGCACCACGCCAATCTTTACAAACGCTGACAAATAATCGCGCGGCGCCAGCAGCAACCACACGGGTAGCACCGATGCAGCGAATCCGTACAGCATAATGCACCAACTCAACGTCGTGCCACTGAGCGTGAACGTCGGCGCGAGATCCGGTTGTCCCGCAACCCATTTACCGGCGTAGAGCGCGAACATCAGCAGCACGAGACCGATTGCCGTCGCTTCGAGCACTCGGCCTGGTCGCGCCCAGCGCAAATACACTCCCATAAACATTGCGATGGGAATCGTCAGGCCGATCGTCACGACACCCCACGGACTATCGCGCAACGCGTTGACGACAATCAGGGCGAGCACCGAGATCAAGATGATCATGATGCCGAGCACAGAAACCAGCGCGGTGGCGCCAGCCACGGGGCCGATTTCTTCCTTTGCCATTTGTCCGAGTGATTTTCCGTCGCGTCGGATGGAGGCGCACAAGATCACAAAGTCCTGCACCGCTCCGCCAAGTACGACGCCAACAACGATCCAGATGGCGCCCGGAAGAAATCCGAATTGCGCGGCGAGTGTCGGGCCAACGAGCGGACCAGGGCCGGCGATCGCGGCAAAGTGATGCCCGAAGACAATCCACTTGTTGGTGGGGACGAAATCGCGTCCATCGTCAAGACGTTCGGCGGGCGTCGCGCGCGTTGCGTCGAGTCCGAAGATGTCGAGTGCGATGAAGCGACTGTAGAATCGATAGGCGATGAGGTAGCAACAGATCGCGGCAGTCAGGATCCAGGCGGCACTGACTTTTTCACCGAGCGAAAGTGCTACTGCGGCAATGCTTCCGGTGCCAATCAGACCGATGGCGATCCAGGGCAGCGAGCCGATGAGGCGGGATTTGGTGGCGGGCATGGACCGTGGATTACATTCGCGCATGACCCTCTGTCAATGCCTACGTGCATATAGGGACGAACAACGCTTCATTCGGCTGCCTCACTTAACGATCTTACACAGATGTCTATCCCAGTCACACTAATTCCGGGCGACGGTATTGGTCCGTCCATCGCCGACGCCACCGTTCGTATTCTCGCGGCAGCAGGCGCCGACATCGCGTGGGACCGACAGGTCGCAGGCATGGCGGGCGTCGCGCGGTGGAACGATCCCATTCCTGAAATCACGCTCGATTCGATCAAGCGGACGCGCTTGGCGCTGAAAGGACCGCTCGAAACGCCCGTTGGCGACGGGTTTCGTTCGATCAATGTCGCGTTGCGCAAAACGTTTGATCTGTATGCGAACGTGCGACCAGCATACACCATCGTCCCCGGTCGCTTTGACAACGTGGACATTGTGTTGGTGCGCGAAAACACCGAGGGGTTGTACATCGGTGTGGAGCACTACGTGAAGATCGGTGATGATCCGCGTGCGGCTGCGGAGTCCGTCGCCATCATTACGCGCTTGGGCTCCGAGCGCATCGTGCGGTATGCGTTCGAGTACGCCATCGCGCACGATCGAAAGAAAGTGACACTTGTACACAAGGCGAATATCTTGAAATTCTCCCAGGGTTTATTTCTGGATGTCGGACGCATGGTGGCGCAGGAATACGCGGGACGCGTGCAGTTCGAGGAACGGATTATCGATGCGATGGCGATGCACCTCGTCATGCGACCTGAGTCGTTCGATGTGGTCGTCACCACGAATTTGTTCGGCGACATTTTATCCGACGAGATTTCCGGATTGGTCGGCGGCCTTGGATTGGCACCCGGTGCGAACATCGGCGCAACGGCGGCAATTTTTGAAGCTGTGCATGGCACCGCACCTGACATCGCCGGCAAGAACATCGCGAATCCGGGCGCACTCATACTCGCCGCGTGCATGATGCTCGAACACATTGGGGATCGCGATCGTGCGCAGCGCATTCGGACGGCGTTTGAAACCACCGTGCGCGATGGCTCCATCGTGCCACGCGACCTCGGAGGGACTGCGTCGACTGATCAGTTCACGGATGCCATCATCGCTCGGCTCGCGTGACGACGGAGTCTGTCCGACTCCTGCACATTTCGGATATTCATTGCGGCGCGCCGTTTGTTTCGCACCATGTCGACGCTGCGCAGACGCTGGCGGCGTCGATGCGATTCGACGCCATCGCGATTTCTGGAGACCTTTCACAGCGATCACGCACCCATGAATTCCGTGCGGCGCGGAAGATCCTTGATGCACTGCGAGAGATTGCGCCGTTGCTCGTCGTGTCGGGCAATCACGATGCGTCGTGGTGGTATGCACCGTTTGGTGTGGGACTGCATTCACGCGTACATGCGCGCTGGCGTCAGTATATCCAACCCGAGCTCGAACCAACGCTGTGCGTGCCTGGGCTTGTACTGATTGGATTGAACTCTGCGCCAGGGGCGATGCCATGGACGGTTACGGCCAACCCTCGCGACTGGAGCGTGAAGGGAGGGCTCACGACCTCGCAGATCGATTCGGCACGCGCGCGGCTGGCCAACACCTCGCCATCGGATTTGCGGGTGCTGGTGACGCATCACAACGTCGTGCGCGGGCGCCTGTCAAATCGGTGGGGGATGGCCAACCCGGAACGAACGCTGCAAGCGCTGGCGAGTCTTGATGCCGATGTCGTTTGTACCGGTCACGATCACGAGGAACGTATCGAACGTGTCGAGATGGGATCGCATGGGCTCGTGGTGAGCGGTGCGAATACGCTGTCCAATCGTGTGCGCGGGCATCGCGCGTCCGCACTCAATGTGATCGACGCCGATGCGACGACCGTTGCCGTGACCGTGTGGGTGTATGACGAGGATGTTCGCGCATTCACGACTGGCCAAACGTCGCGATACCCGAGAGCGGTGCGCTAACCCGTTCCAATGGGGCTTGCGTGTGATCGAACAACCTTTACCTTAGCACTAAGGTATATTCGCTTGGCACACAGTGGCGGGAGCACTGCATGACACACCAGAGCCACATCCTTGGCCTGCACCACATTACGCTGGTGGCCAGTAACGCCCAACGAACGGTCGATTTTTACTCGACCGTTCTTGGACTGCGTCTCGTGAAAACTACCGTGAATTTCGACGACCCCGGCAGCTATCACCTGTACTTCGCCAATGAAACGGGCGCACCGAGTACGGTCGTGACGTTCTTCGAGTGGCCACGGGCACCTCGCGGTCGAACGGGCATCGGCGGCACGCACCATTTCGCCATGCGGGTTGCCGATCACAATGCGCTACTGCGCTGGAAGCGTCGGCTGACGGACTTGGGCGTCCGCATCATCGGTCCATATGATCGCGAGTCGTTCATCTCCATTTATTTTCGCGATCCCGATGGCGTCATTCTCGAAATTGCGACCGATGGTCCGGGCATTGTCCGCGACGTGCGCGCCGGGGAACTTGCGCAAGGCACTCCGCCGTCGGCACTCGTGCGCGGAGTACGCGACGAGGCGGTGATTGCCGCAATCACATGGGACACACCAGTGCCAACGATTGATGCGGCCATGGCGCTTACACGCGGCATGCACCACATCACCGCGATGACGGCGAACGTTGAACGCGTCGATGAATTTTTGCGTGGTGTGCTCGGACTGGCGCTCGTTGCGAAGACCGAGAACTTTGACGATCCAGGCACGCGTCACTGGGCGTGGGGATCGGCGGAAGCGCGTCCGGGCACGCTCGTCACTTATCTCGAAAAGAATCCGCAAACACAACGCCGTTCGCACATGGGAACAGGGCAGGGACATCATTACGCCTTTGCCGTTTCGAATGAGACAACGCAACTTGAATTTCGCGAACGTCTTTTACACGCTGGCATCGCAGTGTCCGACGTGATGGATCGCGTTTACTTCAAAAGTATCTATACCAAAGATCCCGATGGGCATATCGTGGAGTTGGCGACGATGGGTCCGGGATTTCTGGTTGATGAACCTGTGACGACCACGGGCACCGCGCTACGCCTACCGCCATGGCTTGAAGCGCAC
>JAYTTR010000421.1:0-4838 GCA_043744935.1 Gemmatimonadaceae bacterium | reverse complement strand
TCCACGCTCCGCGCGGGCTGCGGCGTCGCTGGGGTGATCGCCGAGCCAGAGGTCTGATCTCGCATCAAGACTGTTTTGTCGAGGTGGCTGGACATGCGCCAACCCCACCGGCTGGCCCCCAACGCGTACGATGTCGCACGCGTTCTGTTTCAGCATCTTGCAGCACTGTCGCACTTTCGCGCAACCGGTCCTTCGCACCATGGTCTGCCGATGATCTCACACTCCGGTTTTTCCACGCGGGCTGCGTCTTGCAGATCGGCGCGTTTTCTTGTGTCGACGGTGGTCGTCGCGAGCGCGCTGCTGGTTGGCTGTCATCACGCGCCACGGGTTGCGCGAGCTCCGATCGATCCGCTCGCGAGCCTTGCACCGTTGGCGCCGACCCTTTACGGCGCTCGGCTTCCGGATCGGTTGAGCGATAGCACGTATTGGCGCATGATCACGCAGTTTTCTGAGCCTGGCGGATATTTTCGATCCGAGAACTTCGTGTCAAACGAGATGGGTTTGCAGTATGTGATCCCTCGTTTGCTTCAAGCAGTGCCGCCTGGTGGTGTGTACGTGGGCGTGGGGCCGGAGCAAAACTTCACGTATCTCGCGGCGATGCGTCCGCGCATTGCGTTTATCGTCGATATCCGTCGACAGAATTTGTTGCAGCATTTGTGGTACAAGGCCGTGTTTGAGTTGTCATCAACTCGTGGTGCATTTCTGTCGCGATTGTTTGCGCGCGCATTGCCGGCCACCACCGTGCCAACACTGTCGGTCGATTCGTTGATCGCGGCGCTTGGACGAACGCCTGCGGATCCGATCCTCTTTCGTCGCACGTTCGCGGAGGTGCGCGACCTGTTGGTAAAGACCCATGGCTTTACGATCGACTCGACCGATCTGTCAACGCTGCGCTACGTGGACAGTGTGTTTTTTTCGTCGGGTCCGTCGCTCAATTATTCGTCGGGGAGCGGTGGCTTTGGCGGTGGTGGTGGTGGCGGCGGGCGGGGTGGATTTGGACGCGGCATGCCCTCGTTTGCTGACATTGCGGGCGCGACAGACGAGACGGGATTGAACCGCGGATTTTTAGGGTCGGAGGCGTCCTATACCGTTGTGCGAGACATGCAGCGTCGCAACCTCGTCGTACCACTCGTTGGCAATTTCTCCGGTCCGAAAGCGCTGCGCACCGTTGGGGCGTGGCTCCGCGAACGCGGGGCTAAAGTCAACGTGTTTTACACCAGCAACGTCGAGCAATATTTGTTCATGCAAGGCGACGACTGGAATCGGTTTTACGCGAATGTCGAGACGTTGCCGGTCGATACCACGAGTGCGTTTATTCGCTCCGTCACAAATCGAAGATTCAACGGCGGTGGATACGCCGGTCGGAACGGCGACAACATGATGGCGCAGTTAACGTCGCCGATCATGTCGTTGGTGCTGGATGCGAAGACAGGGTTGGTGCGGAGCTATGGCGACGTGATTGGAAGATCCAGATAGGGATGAGGCATCAGGGGTTAGGGATTCGGGATTGATGAGCGGGTTAGGTTGCCTTCGATATGCAATTTCCCGCTGATGCGTGGTCGGGCAGCCTGACAGCGGTTGCCGTCGTGTCTGGAGTGCCGCTCCTGGTCACTCTGCTGATGGCGCAGCGTGAGCGCTGGATTCGGCGCATTTTGCCGCAGCTCACGGCGTTTGGCGCGGGCGCGGTGTTTGGCGCGGCGGTGGCGCATTTGATTCCTGACGCGCTACGAATGGGGCAATCTCGTTCATTTGTGTTGCTCGGAGTGTTCGGTGGATTTGCGCTCTTCTGGTTGATTGAGCGACTCTTGGCAGGTCACGATCACGCGCACGCGCACGGGGTCGCTTTGGGAGCTCCCTCAGCACACAATAGCGACAGCAGCGAGGCAGATTGCGTGCATTTGCATCCTTCTCCTGCCCTTTCGCATGAATCAGTGGCGCGCGCCAGAGCCATCGCGCCCATGACGTTTCTTGGCGATGCGCTACACAATCTCGTCGACGGAATGCTCATCGCCGCCGGATTTCTTGCCGCGCCGTCGGTGGGGCTGCTGACGATGCTCGCAGTGGGGATGCACGAACTCCCGCGCGAGGTGGGCACGTTCAGCTTGTTCGTGCATAGCGGTATCCGCCCCATGCGGGCCGTCGCCTACAACCTCGTGACCGCGATCATTGCCATGCTTGGCGCCACGCTCACTCTTGTGATTGGCGAACGGGTGGTCTCGCTCGCTGGCTACCTCTTGCCCATTGCCGCAGGGACGTATCTGTACATCGCGCAGGTGGTGGCGCGCGCGTCACTGCACGATCGGCATTCGGACCCCGCGCACTGGGGGCGATTGTGGTGGATTGGCGCTGGGACGGCGGCGATGCTCGCGACAGCTGTGCTGGCGTAAGAGGATTGTCCGTCCGACTTGACCCAGCCCACCAACTAGGCCATTTATTCCTGCTACGCTTGACGCGCCTTCGGGTGCGCCAAGCCCCCTAACAACGCGCTTCCGCCGGCAATGGCAGCGCATGCAGGAGTCAACATGAAAGAAGGCATTCACCCACCGTACCATCCGGTGGTGTTCAAAGACTCGTCCACCGGCACCACGATGATCACTCGCTCGACGATGACCAGCGAGCAGAAAATTCGCATGGACGACGGCAACGAGTATCCGCTCATCCTGCTCGAAATCACGAGTGACTCGCACCCGTTCTACACGGGCACGCAGCGCCTCATCGATACGCAGGGTCGCGTCGACAAGTTCAAGAAGCGCTACAACCGCTAAGCACGCGGCCGCATCAAGCAGAAAACGCCGTCGCAAATTATCGCGACGGCGTTTTTTTTGCGCCGTACCTAGTCTCCGGGTGGTGCACTTCCCGTGAGCACGCTCGTGACGGCAAATACCGCGAGCGCAAACCACAGTTCGTTGCGCACACTCCGTCGTGTTGGAACGCCGCGCTTGCGCAAGCGTCCTCGATGCGCCGCGCCGTACGCGAGCACCACAACCGCGAGTCCAATTTTCAGCAGTAACAATCGCCCGTAGTCGCTCGCAAAGATTGTCGCTAGGGATGAATCGCTAAGGCGAAGAAACGACGCCACGAAACCAGTGAGCACGACGAGCGGTGCGGCAATCGTGGCGACTGCACTGAAGCGCGCCCATGTATAATCACGATTATCCGTCGTCGAACGCGACACGAAGACCAGTCCACCAATCCATACGCCGACGCCGAGTACGTGCAGTGCGTCGTTGAGTCGCGAGAGGAGCGGCCATGTTTCGTCTGCCGCGGCGTGCCCAAGTCCGCCCATGGAAATTGCGACACCGGTGACCGCCAAGGCGCGCATCCACACCGACGCTTGCAAGATTTGCAGTGCGGTGCCAAGCACGACAAAGGCGGCGAGCACACTCCATCCACGGCCCCACGTTGTCTGCGTGAGCACCACTCGCACCGTATCCAGCGACGTCGCGAACTCCATGTCGACGGCCTGCTTCGCGAACAGCATCACAACACTCGCCACCATTGCCCACCACGCGAGTGTGAGCAATTGGCTGTCCCGACCGTGATCACGTGCATCGTCGGGCAACATTCGGCGCACACGCACCGTTGCGTCGCCCATCACGACCATCGCACCGATATACAACAATAGTTTCGCGACGGCGGCGATGAGCATGCGCTGTTTCGCGAGGTGCCGCCCTACGTCGGACTACTTCGTCGCAGCAACGTGAAACGCAAACGTGCCGTCCACGACATGACCATCCTTCGACGCCGCTTTCCATTTCACTATGTACGCACCGTCAGCGAGTGGCTTCACCAATTTTGCCTGGACTGGAGCCCCCTTCGCTTTTGCACGCGTGAGCGGAGCCAGCGCGATGTGTGCCCCGTCCGTCGTCGACAACGCAATCTTGGTCATCGGCAATTCAGCGGGCTCGGACAACCAGAGAGAAATCGTTTCGGGCGATTTGGCCATCACCGCGTCGGCAGCTGGTGATGACTTCACCAATCGCAAATGACGACGCATGGCGTGCGTTGGCGAGGCAGAAAATGCAAACACCGCGAGCGCAACCACGAAACCGGCGTTGCGACGAAGCAACGCATGACGGGGCCGCGCGAGTATGGACGACACAGATTGCGACATCAGGACAAACTCCGAGTGAGTGAAGACTGCGCAAGCACTGCGCGCGACCAGAATCGGGAGAGCAGATCGCCAACGAGAAAACCCAGTACAGCAGCGACCGCCGTATCGCTCAAGAAGTGTGCGACGGCTAAGACGCGCGTGAGGGCGCATCCAGCGGCCAGCGCATACCAGAGCCACGCTGCCCTGGGAAACACGCGTGACAGCGCCGTCGCCCCTGCAAACGCGACCAACGTATGACTACTCGGCATTCCCAACCCGCCGTTGCCAAACGGATGGTCGGTAAAAGCGCGAAATACGTACTCGAAATGTTCGGGATCGGGACGCAAACGACGCACACACAACTTGAGCAGCTCGGCGAGCGCTCCGCCAATTGCTGGTACACCGAAGAGCAACCCGCCGCGCCACTTCCAGCCATCGCGCGGGTAGTCGAACGTCCAGCAACCAATCGCGATGATCAACCACGTCGGAAGATAGCCCATCATCCGGAGCAGACGACCCCAATCATGTTCATACACGTTCGCCTCGCGAACGATGCTCCACGCGGTACGATCGAGCGCGTGCGCGAGTGCGATGGTGAGCGCAGCGATCACCAACACGAGGAGCCAACGACGACGGTCCACCACCGGTGCCGGCGCGCGATCGAACTGGTGGTTGGTTTGCGAGTGAGCTGGCATCGTCTGTAGTCACAAATCAAAGGGGCGACAGCCCTGCACGCCACCAATGA
>JAYTTR010000420.1:0-4842 GCA_043744935.1 Gemmatimonadaceae bacterium | reverse complement strand
GTCGCGCACGCGCTGGCGCGTCAATGGCGATCGAGTTGCATTCTGCTGAGCTTCCTTCGCAGAGTGAGTGGACCGAACAGCTCGAGACGCAAAGGCGTATGTACAGCGGCAACGTGGTCAACGAACCGATCGACTGTTCGACACGTTGGCTGTGTGCGATACTTCGCCAAACCCGTTTGACGGGACGTTCAATTTCTCCCCTGCTCCTCTCTGACCTATGCGTTTTCTTCCCGTATCCTTGGCAGCCGCCGGTCTCGCGCTGAGCGCGTGTGCCAAGCAGGCTCCCCCCGCACCTGCGCCAGTTCCGGCGCCCGCCACAACACCCAACAATGGTCGGGGCGGGGGCGGTGCTCCAACGAATCCGGCTGGTACAGGAACCGGAGGGTTCGGCCAGGGCAATGCGGGCGCGCAAGGCGGTGCAAACGCTGCCGATCCGGTTCCGCGTCCCTACGCAACCGTCATCACACCACGCGCGATTACAAAGAAAGGCGTGTTTCTTGTACATCAAATTGGCAGTCGCCTTTACTTCGAAATTCCGCGCAGTGAGTTAGGCAAGGATTTTGTCATCGTCACCACACTCAACAGCACGCCGGACGAAATCGGCATTCGTGGTACGCAGGGCGGAAATAATCTCGTCCGTTTCGAACGTCGTGATAACCGCGTGTTTTTACGTGAGGCGAGATACAGCGAATTTAATTCGGACACCACGCCCGCTGGCAAGAAAGCATTCGACCTCATTGCGCTGACGAAAATTCTCGCCGCATTCAATGTCGAAGCGTACAGCGCCGATAGCGCGGCCGTCATCGAAGTCACACGCATGTTTACCGGCGGCGTGCCTGAATACACCGCGCTCGGCGCACGAGCTCAAATCGATGCGACGCGCTCGTACGTCGATCACTTCGCGGCCTTTTCACGCAACGTGAATGTGACGGCGGTGCAAACATTTACGCCGCAAGCAGCGGCGACGGCAGCACCTGCACCGGGTCGTGGAGGTGGCGGTGCGGCCGGTTCGACGACAGAGCGTTATACATTTTCCATTGCGAAGTTACCAGATGTGCCGATGCAGCCGCGCTTGAACGATGATCGCGTCGGCTACTTCGGCGTCACGCAGCGCGATTTTTCGGGCAGCTATCAGCGTGTTGAAGCAAAGCGTTTCATCTCGCGTTGGCGTTTGGAATGCTCCGACGCGAAGGTCGGCAACCTCTGCGTGCCCAAGAAGCCAATTACGTATTATCTCGATCCCGCGACGCCCGCGTGGATCAAGCCGTGGATCAAACGCGGCATTGAAGATTGGCAAGTTGCCTTTGAAGCAGCGGGTTTCAGCAAAGGTATTATTGCGGCCGATGCTCCGGATGATCCCGATTTTTCTGGCGAAGACGCCACCGTCTCCATGGTGCGTTGGTTGCCCTCCACGACAGAAAACGCAGTCGGTCCGAGTCTGCGCGACCCGCGCACCGGTGAAATAATTGACGCCGATGTGCAGACGTATCTCAACGTGATGAATCTCGCGCGCTCGTGGTACTTCACGCAGGTCGGACATCTCGACAAGCGGGCGCAAAAGTTTCCGCTCCCTGATTCGTTGATGGGCCGGCTGGTGGAGTACGTCACGGCGCACGAGGTCGGGCATACGCTTGGCTTTCCACACAACTTCAAAGCGAGCTCGCTGTATCCGACCGACTCCGTGCGTTCGAAAACGTGGGTGAAGAAGATGGGCCACACGCCAACGCTGATGGACTATTCGCGCTTCAATTATGTGGCGCAGCCGGAAGACAACATCGCGCTCGACGATCTTATTCCAAAAGTCGGTCCGTACGATAAGTACGCGGTGATGTGGGGTTACATGCCTATTCCTGGCGCGAAAACACCGGAAGACGAACGTCCGACGCTCGAGAAATGGGCGAAGATGCAAGACACCATTCCATGGTACCGCTTTGCCAGTGATGCCGGTGCGCAGGGTTCGGATCCAGGCGAGCAATCGGAAGCCGTCGGCGATGCGGATGCCGTGAAGGCCACAACGCTTGGCGTGAAAAATCTCAAGCGCACGATGGCGTTGATAGAACCCGCCACGGCGTGGAAAGACGGCACGACGTATGCCGATCTCGAAGAGATTTATGGTCGCACTATTGGGCAGTGGGCCACGGAGATGGGGCACGTCGCGCGTATCATTGGTGGCGAATACAAACAGGAGAAGCTGGTTGGTCAGAAAGGGCCGGTGTATCGCAACGTCGAACCCGCGCGTCAACGCGAAGCGCTGAAGTTTTTACTCGACAATGCGTTTACCACGCAGGCGTGGTTGCTGGACGAAAGTATCCTGCGCAAGATAGAAGCAAGCGGCAGTCTCAATCGCGTCGGCAATGCACAGGCGCGTGCGTTGGCGAGTATCGTGGCCAACGATCGACTGGAACGTATGGTTGAAATGGAAGCGATGGCCAAGTCAAAGAGCGACGTCTATCCGGTAGCCGACTTGCTGGCCGATCTACGCAAAGGCTTGTGGAGTGAGATCAGCACTGGCGAGCCGATTGATGCGTTCCGTCGTCGTTTGCAAAGTGTATATCTCGAGGCGATGGCGTCGAAGATCAATCCGCCACCTGCCGCTCCAGTCATTCCGGGCGGATTGGGTGGACGCGGTGGTGCGGCTCCGGTGAGCACATCGGATTTTCGACCGATTCTCAAGGCGGAGATGCGGACGCTGGATACAGATTTGGCTGCGGCCATTGCCAAGACCACGGATCGTATGAGCCGGGCGCATCTCGAAGATTCGCGCGATCAGATCAAGAAAATGTTGGATCCGAAAAATTGATCTTGCGGCGGTGACTGCTCTTACGGCTCGCGCGGCGTATGATTTCATATGCCGCGCGAGCCGTGGAAGCGCACGTCAAAATTTGTGCATCCTGCCACGTCGAACACGAGCAGGCGCGTGAGCTGATGATCGCACTCGACACGCTGCCGGATGCGTAAAGTGCCTGATCTGTTTTGATGGATGTGAAACGAAAACATCGTAGGAATTCCACTAATCGATATCGCTTCAGGGACGAATGCTCTTCATGATTGAGTTAAAGCGTTTGGCGGACTCGACCTGTGCAGAATACCCGCGAAGTGCCAAGACTGGTATTGGAAATCCGGTGCTATCGACGCGGTACGCCATGGCTCCTCTTACGATCCATTTCGTATCCTCAACCACACCATTTTTCTCGCGGCGCATGCTGATGCAGTCAGCCGAGTCAACAACTCGAGTTGAACGGCCCGGGGAGATCGCCCATACAGTGTCACCATGTGCTCGAAGACTTAGGCTGTTTGCTTGAAACTCAAAGAGCGACGTGTCCCGCGCTTGCGGCTGTGCATACGCAAGCGCGGGAAAGCAGCACACCATCAAAACGAGATAGGAGCTATGCAGCATGTTAAAATCCTCGCTACCAACATCGGTTGAAGCTATAGCTCGATCCGCCGCTCTCCAGTTGCACCATAGTCCACTCGATCGCTATTGCCGTACCGAGCGCAGCGCCGAGACCGGGTAGACAATCGGGACGGTGCATCGAACACGTCACAGCATGTAAGGGGTGAGCATCATGTTGGGTGAAATTCTGGCAAAGGCCCTTGAGATCATAGCGACCGCCTTCTCGGACTCCGGAACTACGGCGGTTTCGCGGGCCAACTGGCGCCCAACGGATGAGCCCAACCAAGGCCGCAAGAGCGAGCAAGAATCCACCACCACCACAACGGCATCCCTCCACAAAGACCGAAAGGACGAAACCGACACCCCGCCTGACGCACTGCGATCCACCATGGTACAAACCACCGTCATCGGAACGTCATCGCATCCATTCGGCGAGCGACGACAGCAGCCATAATAGGGCGCGTGAACCCGCGCGTACCTCGACGGTCGCGCCGAAATGCTCAAGCGCGTCGATCTTGAAAATGCGAGCGTACTGCAGCCGACGGTTACGTCTCTCGGTTGTTGGCCGAGTGGCCGAATCCAGCACTTGTGCCAAAATGGGTTACGTTCTTGCCATAAAGATAACTCAGTGCTAAGATACTTTATATCTTTTTATCGGAGTTTGTATGTCCATTCGCCCCGTCAGACGCATTGTGCAAGCGCAACCCACCACCGAGGGTGCCGGCGTGCATTTGCATCGCGGCTTTGGGTTTGGTGAGACCAGCGAGACCGATCCATTTCTGCTCTTCGATGATTTTCGCAACGATGTGCCGTCGCAATATCGCGCCGGTTTTCCGTGGCATCCGCATCGCGGCATCGAGACGATCACCTACGTGTTGGCCGGTAACGTCGATCACGCGGACAGCTTGGGCAATCGCGGAACGCTTGGTGCCGGCGACGTGCAGTGGATGACGGCCGGCAGCGGGATCGTGCACCACGAGATGCCGAAAGGTGATGCGCTGGGTCGTATGCACGGCTTTCAGTTGTGGGCCAACTTGCCGTCGAAGCTCAAGATGACGGCACCGCGTTACCAGGACGTGCCTTCACAGCAGATTGCCGAAATCATCGACGATGACGGTACCACCATTCGTGTGATTTGCGGTGAGTTCTGGGGTAAACGCGGACCCGTGGACGGCATCGCTGCCGACCCGTGCTACCTCGATGTATTCGTGCCCGCGGGTGTGCGGAAAACGCTACCAGTTGATTCGTATCGCAACACGTTTGCGTACGTCTTTGATGGCGACGGAAGTTTTCGCGCTGCCTCCACCCCCATGGGCGTACTTACCGAGCGTACAGCCGGCAACGATGATGATCTCGTGCGCGAGCGCACGGGCAACCGGTCACTCGTATTCTTCGATAGTGGTGATGAAGTGACGGTGCAGGCCGGTGATCATGGCATTCGGTTTCTC
>JAYTTR010000419.1:0-4845 GCA_043744935.1 Gemmatimonadaceae bacterium | reverse complement strand
CCGACGCACTCGACGCCGCAAGTGATGCCGAAGAGCTCCTGATGGGATTACATGATCGCGTGAAACATGTGCACGATACGCTCAAAGCGGAGCGTGCGCCGAGGCCGCGTGTCGCAGTCATTGAGTGGACGTCGCCGATTTATATCGCGGGTCACTGGGTGCCGGAGCAAGTGAAACGCGCCGGTGGTGTCGACGTACTTGGGGGAGCCGGACAACATTCGGTGACCGTCTCAATGCAGCAACTCGTTGATGCGCAGCCGGAATTTGTGATTTTCGCGCCGTGCGGTTACTCACTGGTCGCTTCGATGGCGGAGGCGCGGAGTTTGGTGACGACCGATGCATGGTCGTGGATTGGCGATGCGCAGGTATGGGCGATGGATGCGAACGCGTTGGTAAGTCGACCCGGCCCACGCGTGGTGGACGGCATTGAGGCGATGGCGCGCATGTTCAATCCGATGCTATTTACAGCGCTCGACAAACGACACGCGGAGCGCGTGCAATAGCTGAGAACTACGGTTTCACGCGGCGCCGCGTGAAACGGCTGTTTACGAAATCCACATCTTGACCGCCACCACCACGAGAAACGCCGCAAAGAGTTTCCGCAACGACGTCGCATCGATGTGCTGCGCTACGTACGCGCCAACGGCCACACCGAGGAACAGTCCGAGTGCGACGAGCATCGCCGCTCGCCACTCGAGATTTCCGGCTTTGTGATACGTCCACGCACCGAGCGCGCCCACCGGAAGTAACAGCGCGGCTAGCGACGTACCCGACGCTTGCTGCGGCGTCATCTTCAAGAGGTAAATGAGCGCCGGCACAATGAGAATGCCGCCACCGATGCCGAAGATTCCCGAGAGGACACCAGCGGACAGTCCAATCAGGAGGAGAAGTAGTGTCGACATGTGCGCGTGTGCGTGGGAGTGAGAATCCGCGCCGACTGTCCGGCACGCCACCAGTCTAACGTGTATTTTTCCGGCATGCTCTCCGACTCTTCTGTTGCATTTCTCAAGCGCCTGCTCGATACGCCTGGTCCGTCGGGCTTCGAAGGTGCACCGGCCCGCGTGTGGCGCGCCGAAGCCGCTGAATTCGCAACCGTGCGCGCCGACGTGATCGGCAACAGTCTGGCCACCGTGGAGGGTACGTCGACAGACGGACCAACGATCATGCTGGCCGGACACATCGACGAAATTGGCGTGATTGTCACATACGTCGACGAGAATGGGTTTGTGTATTTTGAGCCAATCGGCGGTTGGGATCCGCAGGTACTCGTTGCGCAGCGAATGCGTTTTATCGGCAACGACGGCGACGTGTTAGGCGTGATTGGCAAGAAGCCCATTCACCTCATGAAGCCGGAAGAGCGCGAGAAGGCATCGAAGATCACGGAATTGTGGGTGGACGTTGGCGCGAAGTCGAAAGCGGAAGCGCTTGCGCTGTTGTCCATCGGCGATGCGGGCGTGATTGATGCGAGTATGATCGAGTTACCCAACCACCGCATCGTGTCGCGCTCGATTGATGATCGTATCGGTGCCTTCGTCGTGCTCGAAGCGTTGCGTCGCTATTCGAAAAACCCGGGAGCAGCGCGCGTCGTCGCGGCGGCGACTGCGCAAGAAGAAATTGGGTATGCAGGTGGTGGCGCGCGTGTCGCCGCGCAGTCGCTCGATGTGCACATGGCCATTGCCGTTGATGTCACATTTGCCACGGATCACCCGGGCGTAGAGAAGAAAGAACATGGCGAGCACAATATCGGCGGCGGACCAGTACTGACGCGAGGGTCAGTGGTGAGCCCGGTGGTCTTTCGACTTTTGCGAGATACGGCCGAGCGATTGAAGATGCCGTATTCAGTACATGCGGCGGGGCGGAACACCAGCACGGATGCCGACGGCATTCATCTCACACGCAACGGTGTGGCAACGGCGTTGCTGTCGATTCCCAATCGCTACATGCATTCGCCGAACGAAATGGTGTCGCTGGAAGATCTTGATCGCGCGGCGGAGCTCATCGCCGAGACATGCCGGATGGTCACGGCTGAAACGGACTTTACGGATCGGTAGGTTTTGTGTTGTCCTGCGGTTTCACGCGGACGCACGGAGACAAAACACCGTATCGTTTTACGTTGTGACCGTGTCCCGCAATCGCACTGCCGCAGCGGCGACTTCTGTGTCGGCATCGGTCAAAAGCGTCTCGATCACAGCGAGCATCGCGTGACCGCGCGCGCGCACGAGCGCCTCGAGCGCGGCCACGCGCACCCACGAATCGCGCTGGCTGCCTACGGCGAGTTCCTGACTGGTCGGTACGGCGATGCGCAGTAGTCGTTGCACGGCGTCTGCACTTCCCAGCCGCCCAAGCGCGGCCAGCATTTCGAGCGCGACGTCTTCGTCGCTTTCGCTTTCGAGTGCTGCTGATAATCGCGCGGCGGGCGGCCGAAGACCCGACCCTGCCCCACTCGCTAAACCAAACGCCGCCGCAGACAAGCGTCGAACTTCGGCGGTGGGGTCATCAATCTTGGCGTGCAACGCTTGCAGGGCTTTCGGTGTGCGCAAGCGCATGAGCGCGCGCGCGACGGCAATGCGAATCCGATCATCCGTATGCGCGAGGAGTGGGAGCATCGCCGAGTCCGCGTGCTCGATACCCATTTCCCCGAGTAGAGCCGCAGCGTTTCGCACCACGTACCAGCGGGAATCGCGGAGCAGCTCAAAGAGCATCAGAGATCCGACATCGATCGCCACAATACCGTCAAAGAATGCGCGCCTCCCCATCGCATCGTCGGCAATGAGCAAATGCCCGATTAGCGTTTCAACACCGGCATCACCCGCGCGCGCAATGAGCTGCAGGAGCGTACTGCGATCCGCGCTGCGCGGCAGACAGCGCGCCAGGAGATCGAGCGCACCCGGTCGCAACAGTTGCCGAATCCCTCCCTCAATCGCGACTCGGCCAGCACCACTGCCGATGACGCGAAGTCGGGCCATCAATGCACTTGCAATGCCCTCGATCACGACGGCATCGCCACGCACCTGTGCGTCGTCGAGCACGTCCATGAGCATGCGGATCGCGCTGACTGTTGCATCGTCAGTTCGTGCTGCAGCGAGCCTCGCCAGCGCACTGCTTGGCGCCGCCGTGCTGGCTCCATCGACACGAGTAATCGCAGCTGGCGTGACCAGCACGCTCCATGTGCGCAATATCTCGTCGGCGTGCGGATCGCCGCCAAACGCCGCAACCATGGTTGGTGTTTCGCTTTCGCTACTCGATTTCGGCGCATCGGCGATGCGTTGCTGGGCAAGCAGTCGCGCGAGCGTAAGCAGCTCTCCAGGCGCCGCTCCTTCGCGAACCGTGATCGAACCGACACCGAGCCCGTTGACACGTGTCGTTAGGCGCGCCATAGTCGCCTCGTCACCACGCGCGCGCGCGTCGGACGTCATGAAAGGCGCACCATCGATCTGCAATGCGGCGTCTCGGACACGACAAAGCATCGATCCGTCACGCGAACGCGCGGCAAGCTGACGAAGCGCATCGCGCACTGCGATAAAAGCGGTATCGTACTGAACGCCCGCGGTGCTTGGGATCGCCGCGAGATCTGTGAGACGATCCACGAGCTGCGCGAGCGCTCGCAATACTGCGAGCGACGACCGTCCGTCGCTCGCGCCACGCACCGATGCAGCATCCGGTGTACCCGCTGACGGTGTACCGCGCACGAACATGCCTAGCGGACTCACATGCGTACCGTGCGTTGTTGCGTAGCGCTAGACTTCAAATGTTGGCTTTCCTCTTGACCCATGCTGATGTGTCTCCCGCTGTCGCCTATCCGTCCGATCAACTCGCAAGCTAGTGCGGAAGCTGCGCTGGGGCACGGGTACTTGTGAGTTTACAGTTATGGTCGCCCGCGGCGTACGGATATCCGCTACCAGCGGGGCATCGTTTTCCAATGACGAAGTACACGCTGCTGAAGGAACGCACGGTGTCGCGTGGGCTCGCGAGCGCGTCGCAAATACATGATCCACTATTGGCGACCGAAACCGAATTGCTGAATGTGCATGACGGCGCCTATGTACGGGCGTTGCGCGAAGGAACGTTGTCGCACGCGGCAGTACGTCGACTTGGATTTCCGTGGAGCAGTGCGCTCATCACACGCGCATCGCGCGCGGTCGGTGGTACAATTGCTGCGGCGCGACACGCCGTGGTGCACGGGATCGCCATAAACTTGGCGGGTGGCACACATCACGCGTTCGCGGCGCACGGGGAGGGATTCTGTGTGTTCAACGATGTGGCGGTAGCAATACGTGCGCTACGTACCGATGGGCTAGCGACGCGTGTTGCGGTGATTGATCTCGACGTTCATCAAGGCAACGGAACGCACGAAATTTTTCTGGATGACGACACGGTGTACACCTTTAGCATGCATGGTGCGAAAAACTTTCCGTTCCGCAAAGTACCAGGGACGTTGGACATCGAACTCGATGACGGCACAACGGACGAACCGTATCTGTCGCTACTGGCGGACGCCCTGCCGCGCGTTTTGCGCGACGCGCGAGCCGACATGATTTTCTATCTCGCAGGTGCGGACCCGCACGAAGGTGATACGTTGGGCCGTCTCTCGCTCACGTTTGACGGGTTACGTCGTCGCGACCGCATGGTGTTATCGCAGTGTCGCGAGGTTGGGCTACCCGTCACCGTTGTCGCCGCCGGTGGCTACGGTCGCAATATCGACGATACGGTGGAAGTACACCTTGGTACCGTGGACATTGCGCGGGACTTTGCGTGAAACGGACGTCACTACCTAACCGCGAATTGATTGCAGCGGCGAAGTGCCGTCGTTGGGATGCGACCAGCACAGAAACGGGAATGAACAGC
>JAYTTR010000418.1:0-4890 GCA_043744935.1 Gemmatimonadaceae bacterium | reverse complement strand
ACAGAAAATACCCACATCGCTGCAACGCATGAATACTCGATCGCCCGACCAATCAAATTCGCGTCGTTCGCATAAATTCGCAGTTGGTGGTTTGCTGTCCGAGCCGCTCGCGACAATACGAAATTCCGTGGCCTGCGTTTAACCCGGAACAGCCTGGCTGATCAACACTCAGCGCATTCGCGCCCTTGCAACCGATGCGCACACGCCGCAGTATCTAGCAAGCCGCTGTGCTTGATCGCCCCATTGTGTGTCTTCAACCATTCTGTGCATGCTTCGCATAACTGTCTTTGCTGCCATCGTTGGCCTCGTCTCAGGAGCTGCGCCAATCAAGGCGCGCCAATTGCCGCGCCCGTGCGACACTTACACTCAAGTCGTCGTTGATACAGTGCTTGATGTCAGCGACCCAGAGTCGCGAAAACTAGTTCGCCCGATCGTGAATGGTGGTCCGGCATATCCGAAAGAAATGCGCAACAGCGGCATTGAGGGCTCCGTCCGCATGTCGTTTGTTCTCGATACACTTGGGCGCATCATTCGCCACACCGCCCAAATCACTGAAGAATCGGATCATGCGTTCGGACGGTCCGTCTGCGAATTTCTCGGCTACGCGAAGTTCGTTCCCGTTTCTGTCGGTGGTCGAACGCTCACGACGAGACTCACCAACATGCCGTTCAAATTCATGCTTGGATCACCACGGTAGACTGCCCCGATGATGTCATTCCTGGTGGCCATGATGCTTGTTGTTGCGATGACATTGCCACACGACTTGGCACGACCTGCCCCGATGCCTTCGAGCGACTTTCTGTACGTGTGGTCGGCGTCAATTGACAGTTCCGGACCAGACTTTCTCGCCGTGCTTGATGTTCGCGCGCATGCAACGGACAAACGCTACGGCACGCTTGTAACAACCATTCCCGTGCCGGGACGCGGGAATGGCACGCATCACCTTGAGCACGACATGCCCGCCGACGGGCAGCTGTTCGCCAATGGTTTCACATCAGGCCAATCGTTCATTTTTGATCTTTCTCGCCCCGGCGCACCACGTCTCGCCAAACAGTTCGGCCAAGTGGGCGCGCTCATGCATCCGCACAGCTTTTGGCGTCTCCCCAATGGCAACGTGCTATCCACGTTTCAAATGCAGCACGACTCGCTCGGCATTGCACCTGGTGGATTGGTCGAGATGACGCCGAGTGGTACAGTCGTGCGTAGCGCGTCGGCAAACGTTAGCGGCGTTGATCGCCGGATTCGTCCATACTCGGCGGCAATTCTCCCGAGCATTGATCGCGTGGTGACCACCACGTCCGACATGCAAAAAGTCGACAGCACACGCGCGCTGCAGGTGTGGCGTTTGTCGGACTTGTCGCTGCAACACACACTTGAGTTACCGAATGGACCGCGCGGCGATGAGGGGTATAACACGGCCGAACCGCGGATGCTGCATGATGGCAAGACCGTACTCGTGTCCACGTTTAACTGCGGACTGTATCTGCTGGAAGGCATCGCCAGTACGACACCAACCGCGCGCATCGTCGCCTCCTTTCCACGAAAGGCCGGAACCTCCTGTGCCGTGCCGGTACTGGTGGGCAATTACTATTTGATCACCGTACCCGCGTGGAGCGCCGTCGTCAGTCTCGACATCTCGGATCCGTCACATCCGCGCGAGGTCTCCCGCATCACGCTCGGTACCAACGACGTGCCACATTGGATTGGCATCGAACCAAATCATGAGCGCGTGGTGATTGCGGGATATCAAGCCATGAAGACACGTGTGCTCATCGCCCGATTCGATGCAGCAACCGGAGCACTGGCACTAGACGAACGTTTTCGCGCTGCTGGAAGCACCGAAAATGGGTTTCGCATGGAGCACGTCGCGTGGCCGCATGGAAGTAGTGAAGCGGCGGTGCCGCACGGTGCCGTTTTTAGTCGACCGTAATGCTTATCGATAGCGCGTTCCACCGCGCATGACAAAGACCACGCGCTTCATCGCTGTGATGTCGCGCGACGGATCGCCATCCACGGCAACAAGATCCGCTTCATAACCGCCGGCTACCACTCCAAGGTGCTCGGCCATACCAAGTGCGGCGGCACCTGCTGATGTTGCCGAAACAATCACGTCCATTGCCGACTGTCCCGCGCGCACGCGACAAATCATCTCCTCGGCGTTGCGACCGTGCGCGAGCGCTACCGCATCCGTTCCAAAGACAATCTTGAGTCCTGGTGTTTTAATTGCACGCGCAAACATGGCCGTCGCCGTTGGTATTGCAGCTTTCAGCGGAGCGAGCGACGAATCAGTGAAACCGTACGCGTCAGCGTGGTCGACGTAATTCTGAAAAACGAGACACAACTGCGGATCGAAAATAGTCCCGTGCTGGGCCATGAGTTTGAGTTCGACATCGGTGGCAAATGTCCCGTGCTCAATTTGCGTACATCCCCCTAACACGGCCGCGCGAATGCTGGCAGCGCTGATCGCGTGCACCAATGTGCGAAGTCCCAGACTCTTGGCCTCACTACAGATCGCTGCGATTTGATTATCAGACAGTGTTTGCGCACCGCCGGCGCCAAGTCCAGCCGACGAAAATAATTTGATGAGGTCGGCCGTCTGCGCGTGCAGCGCACGTACCTGCGCCCGAAGCGAATCGGGCGTCGGTTGCGTCGAACTCAATTGCGTGATCGACGTGAGAATACGGGGACCGGGAATGACGTCCCGCGCCGTGGCATCGCGCAGCTCGAGATCTTCACTACCACCGACGCTCTGAATAGTCGTGAAGCCGGCCATCAGCGTCGCGTACAGGTTACCAGCGCGCGCGAGCGCGGCCTGCGCTGGCGTATCGCCGCTACGCGCAGAGTTGCGCTTACCTTGTCGATCGACATACCACCCTGGATGCACGTGCGCGTCGATAAGACCCGGAAGCAATGTGGCCGAACCGAGTTCAATTGCTTGCGCGCCCGGAATGCTGATTGCGGTGGTGCTGACGCGTTCAATGCGACGTCCGCGCACGACGACCCACGTGTTGCGCATCGATGCGCCACGTCCGTCCAGCAGCGTCGCGCTATGAATGACCGTGATCGCCTCGGCAACTGCCTTAGGGGTTTGCGCGCGGGTCGTACTGGCCACCGCCATTGCACTGGCGAATGCAAGGGCGACGGTCGAGTGTACAGATCGAAGCATGGCCTCTCTCTCCTAAAAGGTCGGTCGACGAAACATGATATCCTGAACAGTACGCGATGGTCACGTCTCGTGTCCCATCGCAATTGCCTGTTCCCCTCGCCAAGCGCCTCGCCCGCATGCACACTTTGGTCGGCACGACACACATTTCTATCGTCCAACCATGACGAACCACACACCATCAAAACGTGGCGCAGCGCTATTACAGGATCCGCTGCTCAATAAAGGCACCAGTTTTTCCGCCGCAGAACGTGACGCACTCGGCTTGCGCGGACTGCTGCCGCCGCGCGTGATGACACAACACGAACAACAGCGGCGCGTTCTTGAAAGCGTGCGACACGAACCGACCGACTTGGGAAAGTATCTTGATTTGCTTTCCGTGCTGGATCGGAACGAGGCCCTCTACTACCAAGTGATCATCAATAATTTGGTGGAGCTGATGCCTATCATCTACACTCCAACGGTGGGACTCGCGTGTCAGCGTTGGGGCGAGATTTTTCGACGTTCGCGCGGGTTGTATATCACTTCGGAAGATCGTGGGCACGTGATTGACGTCATGCGGAATTGGCCGTACGCCGACATTCGCATGATTGTTGTCACTGACGGCGAACGCATTCTGGGATTGGGCGACCTTGGTGCCAATGGTATGGGAATTCCGGTCGGCAAGCTGTCGTTATACACCGCGTGCGCGGGCATTCATCCGGCGCAGTGCATGCCAGTTACCCTCGATGTCGGTACGAACAACGATTCGTTGCTCGACAATCCGAACTACATTGGTCGTGCGGTGCCGCGATTGCGCGGACCGGCGTATGCGGAGCTGGTTGACGAGTTTGTTGCGGCCGTACAAGAACTGTATCCGCATGCGTGCCTGCAATTTGAGGATTTCGGCAACTCCAATGCATTTCGATTCTTGCAGAAATACCGTGACGACATTTGCATGTTCAACGATGACATCCAAGGCGCGGCAGGTGTCGTACTCGCGGGACTTTATTCCGCGTCGCGCATGACGGGCGTGAAACTCACCGACATGCGGTTCTTGTTTCTCGGTGCAGGTGAAGCCGGGATCGGCATTGGTGACCTTATCGTGGAGGCGCTCAAGGCCGAGGGCGTGTCGAATGCGGCGGCGCATCGGCAGTGTTGGTTTATGGATTCGAAAGGACTGGTCGTGCAGGATCGGAGCGATCTCGTGGATCACAAAGTGCGTTTTGCGCACGAGCACTTGCCGGTCGCTGATCTGTTGACGGCCGTGGAAATTCTGAAACCGCACGCGCTCATTGGCGTGTCAGGAAGGGCAAGCGCGTTTTCACAACCGATTGTGGCCGCGATGGCACAACACAATGCGCGTCCAATCATCCTCGCGTTGTCGAACCCGACGTCTCAGTCAGAATGCACGGCCGAAGAGGCATATGCGTGGACTGACGGCAGCGCGATCTTTGCGAGTGGTAGTCCGTTCGCTCCAGTCACGCACAACGGTCGTGTCCATGTGCCAGGTCAAGGAAACAACGCGTACATTTTCCCTGGTGTCGGACTCGGTGTTGTTGCAACGGAAGCAACGCGAGTAACCAACGAAATGTTTTTCGTTGCGGCAAAAACACTGGCCGGATGTGTGACAGACGAAGATATGACGCTCGGTCGCATCTATCCCGACCTCAATCGCATACGTGAAGTGTCCACGACCATAGCGATAGCCGTCGCGGACATCGTCTTTGCTCGTGGGTTGACCAGGA
>JAYTTR010000417.1:0-4898 GCA_043744935.1 Gemmatimonadaceae bacterium | reverse complement strand
CCCGGTACAGCCGTCACGCGTGAAAACTCGGCAGTCTTTTCGACAGGAAGCTTTCGTTCCGATGCCGCCGCTTCCAATGAACTCGACCGCGCAACTTGCAGTAACTGTGCCGCCATCGGGCGCAACTTTTCGATGCGTTTCTGTCGCGCTAACCGCCCTCGAATTTCCGTCGTCACCTCGGACAACGCTTGCGGTCCGCCAGCGCGTATGGAATCCACGCGCGCTAAATAGTACGCGTCAGGCGAGTCAAAGAGATCGCTCGTCTCACCGGCATGCACGCCCGAGAATGCCCACGCACTGACACTCGGCACGTAGCGCCCAGCCCACGACAGTGGCTCCTTCTCAATGGCAACGACGGACGCCGGCGTCAGGCCCAAATCTTTCGCTGCCGAGTCGAATTTCTTCGGGTCGTCGGTGCTTCCAGCCTTCGCTGCCAATGAATCGGCACGACGGTCTGTGCGGGTTGCGCTTGAATCACTTTGCGAAACAGCGACGAGAATGTGGTGCAGATCCAGCGTATCGCCCTTCCGCTCGTCAAGGCGAATGAGGTGCCAGCCGAATGGCGTGAGCACGGGTTGTGAAATTTCACCGGGCTTGAGTGCGTTGACCGCCTCCTCAAATTTCGGGGTGAAACGTCCTTTCGGTCCTTTCCCAAGCGCACCACCCTTCGCACCAGACACAGAGTCTGTCGACTCACGCTTGGCGACGTCTTCGAATTTCGCGCCACCCACGATCTCCGCGCGAATTCTCTCGATGCGAGCTTTCGCGTCAGTAGAATCTTTCGCGCTGATTGACCGCGGTATCGACAACAGCGACACCACCGCGCGACCTGGACGCTCGAACTTCTTCTTGTTCCGATCGTAAAATTGAGAAATCTCCTGGTCCGTGACAGTGACTGCCGTGTCCGTGAGAGTCTCCAGGCGCAAAAGCACATAACTCACCTGAGCAGAATCATGTCGGTCACGATACGCCTGCCACACGCGTTCGTCAGACATGTACACGTCTGACGAAACTTGATCGAAAAGTTTCTGTTTCGGAATCTCAGTGCGGTAGTAGGACTCGAGACCCGCGAGCATACCAGACTGGCGCGCCATGGGGCTCGCCAGCAGTCGGCGGTACTTTTGGATGTCAAATCGTCCTTCGGTTTGCAGTTCGGACGACTGCATGGCCTGAGGTGGCGGAGCGTTACGTGCCGCCTGGAGGATTTCGTCGTCTGTAACTGTGATGCCTCGACGCTTGAACTCCTGTTGCAGAAGCACGTCGTTCACCAGCTCGTTGAACGCGTTGTCTTCGATCGTGCGCCGTTCGTCGAGCGTAACTCCACGCCCGAGTCGTTGTTGCTCTTGCTGTTCAAGTGTGCTCACCGAGTTCTGCCACGACGTCAGCAGGATGTCTTCACCGTTGACTGTCGCAACCGCTGTGGTTGTAGTCACCGGGGTTCGTCCCGAAAGTCCGGACGTCTGGTACAACAGGAAGCTGCCGACAAACGCCGCGATCAGGATGATCCAGATGTATTTCGCAGCGCTCCGCATCGTTTGCAGCACGGGGCGGGACTCCTTAGGTCGAATGAACTGGGAATGGAACAGATCCCGGATGGCTCGACCAACTCGACGACAAGGCGCCGACGGAAGGCTTGGGATCTGGCGGAGGCCGTCGCGAGCCGCACGCTCGCGAGCAGTGAAGGCGCAGGACCCTCCTACAGCGAGTGCGCATCGCGCGCAGTCGGGAAAAATAGCCGCCGCGATTCGCTAAAAGCAAGAGACGTCACGACTTCTGCACCACCCTCGCAATTGACTTACCCGAGAGACGACGGCTAACTTGGCCCGCGATTGTGGCGAAGTTGACGTTCCTCCGTTGCGACGGGACTACACTTGAGAGCACTCGACGGATGAGCACTGCTACCCGCATCGACGAGCTTCGGAAGAAGTTTGAAGAGCACCCGCGCCGTTACTTCGCGCCGTTGGCCAACGAGTACCGGAAAACCGGTGAACTCGCGCAAGCGATTGCGCTCTGTCGCGAGCATTTGCCGAAACAGCCGGGCCACATGAGTGGCTATGTCGTCTTCGGCCAAGCCCTCTTCGAATCCGGCGCGTTAGAAGAAGCGCGTACGGTCTTCGAGCAAGCGCTCGCTCTCGATCCGGAGAATCTGATCGCGCTCCGGCATCTCGGCGATATCGCAAAAATGAACGGTGATGCAGGTGCCGCGCGCCGGTGGTATGAGCGCGTGCTCGATGCCGATCCGCGCAATGATGACATCGCCGCGCAACTTGCCACGTTGGTCGTCATGCCGACGCCGCGCTACTCGCCGACACTCACGCCGTCGTTCAGCATGTCCGCGTTGGGGCTTCCGGCAATGCCGACTCCGGACGCGTCGATGCGCGCCGTTGATTTTGATCGCGTCAATGCACGGATCGCGCATCATAGCCCGCTCGACCTCGAAGCAATCGAAGACACCGAGAGCGAAAACGAAGCGGCGTTTGATTTTCCTGTCGCCGCCGAACTCGAAGAGGCGGCAACGGCCAATGCAGCATCGGACGTCGCAGAGGATCTTTTTGAGGAAGGGCTGATCGCATCGCAGTGGCCGGACACATCCGATCTTGTCGCGCGTGTCATCTCCGCGCGCAACCTCACACCGATCGATGTACCAATCACGTTTGACCAAGCCTTGGCCTTTGGCCGGGAAGCGCATGATCCAACCTCGCCGCTTCATGAAGCGCGGGTGGAGGCGTCGCCGAGCGTCGTTGAGGAGCGAACGTGGGCACCAACGCCCGCCTACGTTGCATCGGTCAGCGAAATCGAAGCCCCGGTGAACGACAGTGCAGAATTCGTCGACAACATTGAAAGCATCGACGCTTCCTCTGCGTCTGACGTTGCGCCGGCACATCTCACGTGGTTGGTAACGCCGGCCTCTTCTGAAGCATTGCAGTGGATCACGGAAAATGATCGCGCAGTTCAGGCACACGAGCAGCGTGAAATTCAGGACATCGCCGACGCCTTTGCTGAAGATGCCCGAGGTGTTGGTGATCACGACGCGATGACGGTGCAGACCGTCTCGAACACACCGCCCGCTGGCGTCGAAACATCGTTCGCTGATGTGATGGACGAGGAGCTACCGCAGCACGAGGCCGCGACCGATTCGCCTGCATTTGTTACAGAGACGATGGCAGAGCTGCTGGTTGCGCAGGGATTTGAGGCACGCGCGGCAGATATTTATGAAGAACTTGCGCGACATCATCCAGACGATCACTCGTTGCACGTGCGTCTCGAAGAATTGCGTGCGAGTCTACGGGCAACGAGCGAGGCCCGTGTGCCGACGCCTCTATACAGCAGTCCCGTGAGCGGCACTCCCGTGTGGGCCGCAGCAATAACCTCAGCGACCGCTCGGAGCACGTTTGCACGACTTGCGGCGAGACGCGTACCGCGACGCACACCGCCGCAACCGGTCGTCGCCGTCGATGGTCCGTCTGACGGATTGTCGATGCTCTTTGGCTTTGCCGCTGAGTCAACGGACGATGCGGCAGCGCGTTCGCTGGCCGACGCCTTTGCGCCGATCAGCGCCGAAAGTATGTCTGACGGCACAACCCTCGATCTGTCGTTTGCATCAAACACACCGCAGTCGACGCCCACGTTTGTCGCAGCAGCATCCGACTACCCTGCGGACGCTCGCGTCGTCGCGCCTGACACATCGAACGCCGCGTTTTCCTTCGATCGCTTCTTCCCCGATCCTGCCGCAGCGGCACCGTCCACCGACACGTCGGTGCCAGCGTCGCCGCCCGCGGGTGAAGATCTCGCAGAGTTTTCCGCTTGGCTGAAAGGATTGGGCGCTCGGTGAAGATCGGCATTCTGAACGGACCAAATCTCAACTTGCTGGGGATTCGTGAGCCGGCCGTCTACGGGCACACGACGTTGGCGGAGATCGAAACACACCTTGAACGAGTCGCGTCAACCGTGGGCGCGCAGATCATCACCGCGCAATGCAACGGAGAAGGGCAACTCATTGACGTATTGCACACGTGGCGCGGCGATGTCGATGGCGTCGTGGTGAATGCAGGAGCGTATTCGCACACGAGTTTGGCGCTGCGCGATGCGTTTGCCGCAACGTTGCTGCCGTTCGTCGAAGTGCATCTGACCAATGTGTATGCGCGCGAACCAGAGCGTCGACATTCGATGCTCGCACCGGCAGCACTCGGTGTAATCTGTGGTTTCGGCGCGGCCGGGTACGAGTATGCGTTGCGTGCGCTTGTGACCACGCTTCGCGGCCGCATGTGAGTTGACCGCGCGATGACGGATCAGCGATTTCAACGACTGAGTGCACTGCGTGATTCAGTCGGACGGGCCGATCTCGATGCGCTCTTGGTGACCAGTCTCGCCAATATTCGTTATCTGACCGGTTTTTCGGGGAGCAACGCGCTCGTGCTGATCACCGCGAGGGAGTGCGTGCTCCTCACCGACTTTCGCTACGCCACCCAGGTACAAGTCGAAGTGGGCGCCTCAGCAACCGTTCGAATCGAAGCCTCAAATTTGTGGACGGGGCTCTGGTCACAGCTCACGGCATCGGCGGGAATCGCGCGAATTGGTTTTGAATCGTTCCACATCGTGCATCGTGATTTTCAGCGATTGCTTGAGCAGGGCGCGCGCTGGCAGTGGCGGCCAACCACGGATCTGATCGAGGTCCTGCGCGTCTCGAAAGACGCGGACGAAATCACCAAAATTGAGCGCGCTGTCGCGATTGCGGAAACAGCACTACAGGCCACATTGCCGCAAATACGGCGTCGACTCAGCGAAACACAACTGGCGGGCATACTCGAACATCACCTCCGCGACGCCGGCAGCGAAGCGTTTCCATTCGCGTCGATCGTCGCTTCCGGTCCACGATCCGCGTTACCACATGCACGTGC
>JAYTTR010000416.1:0-19175 GCA_043744935.1 Gemmatimonadaceae bacterium | reverse complement strand
CGAGTACGGTTCCGAGCAGAAAGGCCAATACGAACCACAATGGCGGAGGAAAATGCACGGCGGGTCCAGGATCACGCGGTGCATCGGTCTGTGGTCTGGTCATCAGCAAAGCATGTCGCGCGTACGCGAAAAAGGCCAGCGGCGACCACCCTTTGTCGATTTTGTTCAACAAATTTCTATCGCGTCTGGCCGAGTCCGTGGCGAGGTGTAGCATTGCACTACGTTCACGCCGCTACGACATCAAATCAGCAGACACACGAATGGATCATCTCAACGTTTTCACTGAAGAGCGTGCATGTCAATGTCGACGGACTCGATGCGAACCGTTGGCATTCGTACTGCGTTGAAAGTGGTGGCGCGACGAACCCCACGGGAAGTTTACGTACGGCACCTTCCAATTAGACGAATGAACTGTCGTCCGATTTTTCACGACCAGGACGCCCGGACAGTGGCGCTGGATTTATCGCCACCAGCATTTCCTCCGGTAGCGATGACATTGCAGTCTTGCCCGAAACAGCGGTGGCCGCACTCGCGGAAAATCCCTACGTGAAATGGCACAATCGTCAGCGTGGGTACGTGCTCTGTGTGGTGAATGCCGACACGTGGGATACAGCGTTTCGCACAGTGCCCTGCGTGTCACGCCCGGGTGCGCCCGTTGCAACGCCGTCGCGGTGGGAGGTAGCACACGGGAAAGCGGGTATTCAACAGGTGTGATTGCGCCAAGTGTGCAAGTTTTCCCGCGGCCGACGTCTCCTAGGCGAACCTAACCATGGAGTCTTTTATGCGACGCACCCTGCTGGCGCTTGTTGTCCTGCTCTACCCCGCTCTCACGAACGCGCAGGGCCGCCTCTTCGCACGTCCGTGCGCGCCACCGCCGTGTCCCGCGGACGCGATCTGCGAACGACCGTCGCCGATCCCCACATCGGTGCGCTGCAGCGGGCGCATTGAACGCGTATCAAGTGCGGTACAAGTACAACTGGTCGACCGTGTCCTGCGCTACGAAGTAACCGACATCTTTCGTAATGCTGGCGGCGCCGTTGCCGAGGCGGACTATGTGTTCCCGCTGCCCGCTGGCGCCGCGTTTGAAGATCTTAAACTCTCCATCAACGGCGAGCTGGTGTCTGGCGAAACCATGAACGCCGAGAAGGCGCGCGGTATCTATGAGGAAATTGTCCGCAAAATGCGCGACCCCGCGCTCGTAGAGTGGATGGGTAGTGGTTTGTTGCGCGCGCGCATCTTTCCAATTGCGCCAGGCGAGGAGAAGACAGTCGTTGTTCGCTTTCAAAGTGTCGCGGTGCGAGAAAGCGACGCGCTGCGCATTGACTATCGACGGGGCAGTGACGCGCTGTCGTCGCGCTTTACGCTGCGCTACCAGCGCAACGACGCGTTCGGCGAACCGTCATCGCCCACACACGCGCTGCGAACGGCCGACGAAGGGCGCCTGCACATCGTGGAAGCGCGCGGATCCGGTAGCGATGTGAGCATACTCATTCCCGTGCGGCGCGCTGATGTGGCATCAATAAGCGTGCTGACGCACCGACTGGGCAACGATCCCGGCTTCGCCATGATCACGGTCACGCCGCCATTGAAGGCGAGCGCGCGATCCACGCCACGCGATCTAACGTTCGTCGTCGACGTCTCGGGGTCCATGCAAGGACGCAAGCTGGCACAAGCCAAGGCCGCAGGCGCGGCACTGCTCGAAACACTGAGTCCGATTGATCGTTTTCGCCTAATTGATTTCTCCACCGATGTACGCTCATTCCGCGTCGATTGGAGCACAGCGACAACAGAAAACGTGCGCGCAGCGAAACGCTATCTCGAAGCGTTACGCGCGGAAGGCTCCACCAACATCAGCGAAGCGCTGACGACTGCACTGCAAACAACACAACGACATGATCGCGCGCGAGACGAGCATCGCATGCCGCTTGTTGTCTTTGTCACCGATGGTGAACCAACCGTTGGAGAACGCAATCCCGACGCCATTGCTGCACTGGCCGGTCGGCAACGCGGTGATGCGCGCGTATTCACGGTGGGCGTTGGTAATAGTGTGAACGCAGCGCTCGTCGAGCAGCTCGCACTGCAGGGTCGTGGTACTGCACACTTTGTTCGTGATGAGGAATCGGTTGAAGCGTCCGTGTCACTGCTCGCACGTCGACTTTCATCACCAGTGTTGACCGACGTCCGGATCGTGAGCAGTGGGGTGCGACTTACCTCGCTCGTGCCCGCTGGTCCAATTGATGTCTTTGCTGGACAAGACCTCGTCGTACTCGCGCGATACGATGGTGTGGGCGATGCAACCGTCCGGTTGGAAGGACAATCATCCACAGGCCCGGTCACGTGGTCCACACGCGCACATTTTGTTGATCAGGATCGGGGCAATCCCTTCGTGTCTCGTTTGTGGGCCGCGCAACGTATTGGATGGCTGGCCGCGGAAAAACGTCGCAGCGGCACTACACGCGAACTCGACGATGAGATTCGCTCGCTCGGCGAACGCTTCGGCATTCCCACAGAATTCTCGTCGTATCTCGTGGTTGAACCCGGCATGGCCGCGGCTGGTGGGAATACCCGACGTGATCGCGGGCAGGGTAATGCGTCGTCGTTCGCGCCGGCATCGGCTTCAATCATTCGTGCTGAGGCGCAGTTTGAAGCAGCGCGCTCAGCAGCGAAACAGCGGGACGCGAAATCCGTTTCGGCACTCGACGACATTGGGACTGCTGCCAACGCCATGCGAGTGGTAGGCAATCGTCGCTTCGCGCTTGTGAATAGCGTGTGGACCGACGCCCGCTACGTCACCACCGTTCGCACCATTGCCGTGCAACCGTATTCCCCCATGTATTTTGCACTCATGCGCCGACTGCCGGAGTTACAAGAAGCCTTCGCGTTGGGTGACCGGGTAGTAGTCGCGGGGCGCACTGTTGCGCTCATGCTGAGCGCGGATGGTAGTGAGCGGGTCGACGAAGCGCAGATCAGTTCGATCGTGCGCGACTGGTAGGCAGTGATGAACGATGACGCGCTCGAACGATTGTTCAAACTCTATCACGAGCCACTCGTGCGCTATCTCACTCGTCGTCTCGGTGATTGCGATTGGGCGGAAGAGATTGCGCAGGAAACATTCTTGCGCGCGCTTCGGCAAGACGTGCTCATGAGTGAACGATCGTGGCTCTTCGCTGTCGCCACAAATTTGGTACGCGACGACGCACGGAAGGAGGCGCGTCGTCGTCATCATCTGCAGCTCCTCGCGGACGAAGAGCGCGGTCGTGTCGTTGAGCCTGATACAGCTTCGGTCGATACCGCACATGAGCGGGCCTTGGCGCGGCGTGCCGTTGATGGGTTGGCCGAAAAGGATCGACTCGCGCTGTTGATGCGGGAAGAGGGATTGAATTACACCGAGATTGCGGAAGCGCTGCAATTGTCGGCGGGATCGGTCGGGACAACGTTGGCGCGCGCGCGGCGTCGACTGACTCAAGCATACGAAGCTTTGCAACAACACGATTCGCGACGCGACGGAGGTTTGCATGAAGCATCTTGACGAAGGGATGGTGCACGCGTGGCTCGACGACGCCCTACCAGCGAGCGAAGCACGCGAAATCGCGACGCATGTACAATCGTGCGCATTGTGCACAGCGCTTGTCGCGGAAGCCCGTGGTTTCGTCGCGGCGTCTACGCGCATCGTTGCGCAGCTAGATCACGTGTCGGCCAACGTCAATCCCGCCAATAGCGCGACGAAGGCACAGCGCAGACAGCAAAATAGACGTGCGTGGTGGCAACATCCGGGCGTCGCTGCCGCAGCGGTGTTAGGTGTGTCGACGATGAGTTGGATCGCGTTACACGACAAGCAAACGGTTGTTGCGCCTGCTGCTGCACCGGTTGTTGCGCCGGTCGCTGCGGTGACGACGCCGATGGCGGCGGCACCTGCCCGATCAACACCAACGCGAACAGCAACGCCTGCACCAACCCAAAGGTCGGTCGCGGCGATCGCAGACCGGGTTGTTGGTCGAGCGGAGGCGATCGCAGTCCCGATGTCTGCGCCGGTGCCACTGACCATGCGAGCACGGGGGGCGAATACACTGGCGGCGTCCGAACGCGAAGAAACAACCACAAGTCTGGTCGGATGCTACGTTGTGTCGCGCGCTCGCGGCGATGACGCCAAGAGTGCAGGTTCGCCGCTCGCCGAACTTCCGTCCAACATTCAGCTCACAGATTCTGTTGCGGTTTCCGCAGGCGCCACATCGATCTTTGTTGCGTACGGTCGTCCGGGCATAGGCGCTACTGCGCAATCACTCCGATGGCGTGCCATCTCGTCAAATGCATTTGCGCTCACGCGCACTGCCGACCCCGATGCGCCGGTGGTGCGTGTAACCGTCGACGCATTCACGGCATCGGCGTACGGCGCGCGCCGCACAACCTGTCCATGAGGATACATTCGAGCGAAACAACGGGACCGTGCGTAAGAGGTGCATGGCAATAGCTGCTGAAATTCCAGATCGCACGAACGATCCGCATCGCTTCCTGCCGTTCTTTCTCGTGCTCTTTGTTGGCAGCGGACTGTCAGCGTTGATCTACGAAGTAGTCTGGTTTCAACTGCTCGAACTCGTTGTTGGATCATCCGCCATTTCGCTGGGCGTATTGCTCGCCACGTTCATGGGTGGCATGTGCATTGGTAGTCTGGCGCTCCCGCGTTTCGCCTCTCGCACGCAGCATCCACTGCGCACATACGCCATGCTTGAAGCGGGCATTGCGATCATTGGCGTGCTGGAGCTTTTCGCCATTCCGCTTGTTGGCAAATTGTATTCGCCGGCCGTTGGACACGGACTTGTCGCCATTTTACTCCGCGCGGTCGTTGCCGGCATTTGTTTGCTGCCACCCACCGTGTTGATGGGCGCCACGCTGCCGGCAATCGCCCGATGGATTGAATCCACGCCTCGCGGTGTGTCGTGGCTTGGCTTTTTTTACGGCGGAAACATTACCGGTGCTGTATTTGGCAGTGTGCTCGCAGGTTTTTACCTTTTGAAAGAACACGATAGCGCGTATGCCACGTACGTCGCGGCAATCGTGAATGTCAGCGTGGCGATTACGGCGTGGTTGCTGGCGACTCGTGCACCACGCATTGTCCACGACGAAGCGTCCAGCACAACGAGTGCACCCGCGACGCTGCCCGATGCGCGTGCAGTATTCATCGCGATCGGCATCTCGGGTGCGTGTGCCCTGGCCTCCGAAGTGGTCTGGACTCGACTCCTGTCGCTCACGTTCGGCGCATCGACGTACACGTTCTCGATGATCCTCGCCGTGTTTCTCACGGGCCTGGGCATCGGCAGCGCCATCGCCGCCTGGCTCACACGAATTGTTGCGTCCCCGCGCTCCGCGTTCGCGTGGTGTCAATTTCTCCTGATGCTCGCGATCGCATGGTCGGCTGCTGTGATTTTTCTGGCGCTTCCCAATTGGCCAATCAATCCGTCGCTCGCACCAAGTGCGTGGTATGCGTTGCAAATGGACTTGGTGCGTTGCGCTCTGGCAATCTTGCCCGCTGCATGTTTATGGGGCGCAAGTTTTCCGTTCGCGTTGGCCGCACTGGCGACGCCAAACCAGGATACCAGTCGACTTGTCGGCCGAGTGTACGCCGCGAACACCGTCGGCTCCATTCTCGGCGCTGTGATCTGTAGCTTGCTGCTCATTCCTTTTTTCGGCACGCAAGACACACAACGTGTGCTCATTGCGTTGTCTGGCGTTTCGGCGACTGTACTCTTTGTTTCGCAACGTGGTCTCGCGAACACATCATTCGTGGCGAACCGGGCTCCAAGTCGTTTCGGCCTGCTGATCGCACCCATCGTGGCAATCCTGTTGCTCGTGACGGTGCCAGCGCTTCCCGGCTTGCTCGTTGCATACGGTCGCTATGCGGTGACGTGGATTGGTCGCACCACCGTGCTGTATGTTGGCGAAGGAATGAACAGTTCAGTGGCCGTTACCAAAGTATCAGCAAGTGGCGCCACACAGTTTCACGTGAGCGGCAAAGTGGAGGCATCAAGCTTGCCGCAAGACATGCGACTCCAGCGCATGCTCGCGCACCTCCCGGCGCTTGTGCATCCAAACCCGAAATCCGTGCTCGTCGTTGGTTTTGGTGCAGGCGTCACGGCGGGGTCGTTCATTCCATATCCGAATCTCGAACGCCTCGTGATTTGTGAACTTGAGCCGCTTATTCCACAGGTTGTATCCACGTGGTTTACTGCCGAAAACAATGACGTGCTGCATGACAAGCGCACGCAAGTGTACTTCGATGACGCACGGAGTTTTATACTCACGACCGATGAGCAATTCGACGTTATTACCTCCGATCCTATCAACCCGTGGGTGAAAGGCGCCGCTACGCTTTACACGCGTGAGTACTTCGAGGCTGTAAAGCGACACCTCAAGCCCGGCGGTGTCGTCACGCAGTGGGTGCCGCTGTACGAGAGCACGCTCGAAGCCGTTCAGAGCGAGTTGGCAACGTTTTTTGCCGTGTTTCCCGGTGGCACCATCTGGGCCAACAACATCGATGGACGGGGTTACGACATTGTGCTCCTCGGCCAGACAGAAGCAACGCACATTGATATTGACGGCATGCAAAGGCGCTTCGAGCAAGCGGGCTATCAAAAAGTGGGTGCGTCATTGAATGACGTCGGCTTCACTTCGCCGCTGGAGCTCTTTGCGACCTACGCCGGGAGTGGTCGCGACGTGGCAACGTGGCTGGCTGACGCAGCAATCAACACGGATCGCAATCTTCGGCTCCAGTACTTGGCGGGTGTCGGTATCAACAAGTATCAGGAAGCGAGTATCTTCGAACAGATCGTGAAGCACCGCACGTTTCCGACGACGTTGTTCATCGCCAACGATGCGTGGAAATCGCAGTTACGAAGTGCTATTGGACCACCGTGAACTCATCACCTGACATCGGGACTGCACATGCAAACGCTGAAGTTTCGTACACGTTGTAGCGCGCCATTGCTCGCACTCGCACTGCTCTTCGGCGCGCGCGCTGCCTCTGCCCAACCGAATGGCACGCTGCCTGATAGCATAAAGGCCAACCGGTGGGCAATCGAGAATGAACTGCAATCCCTCGCGGTGGTCAATCGCAAAGTGATGATCCCGATGCGCGATGGTACTCGTATTCCGGCCGACGTCTACTATCCGAAAGGCGCGTCGTCCAGATATCCGGCGATCTGGGTCCGTACCCCGTACAACTTCAACTATTGGGATGTCGCGAACGGAGTACCGCGTGACATGACCTCGGCACTCACGGCCGTCAAGCGCGGCTACGCCTACATCGACATGCAAGAGCGGGGTCATTTCTTCGCTGAAGGGAACTACGACATTCTTGGTGCGCCGCTGTCGGACGGCGATGATGAACTGAAATATCTCAGCGCGCAGTCGTGGTCTAATGGCAAAGTCGGTACGACTGGTTGCTCGTCAACTGCCGAATGGCAACCCGCGGTCGCATCACTCGGAAATCCGGCCTTTGCCGCGATGAATGTGCAGGGCTTTGGCGCGGGGGTTGGAAAAGTTGGTCCATACAACGAGATGGGGAATTGGTATCGCGGTGGCGCGGTGCAAATGCTCTTCATCGACTGGCTGATGGGTGAGCAGAATCAGGTGCGTCCGATGTTTCCGGCCAATGCAACGCAAGCCGATCTCATTCGCGTGTCCAAATCGTTCGATCTGGCGCAACATCTGCCGCCGGTTGATTGGGCGACGGCATTCTGGCATCTCCCTGAGCAGGATTTGATCAAGGCCGTTGATGGACCGCATGGCATCTTTGCAGATTCGATGCCGGTGGCCAGTGGTGGTGCGATGATCAAGCGCGCGCCGAACGATCCGGCGTGGCGTCGCGGTGGGTTGTGGCACGATGACATGCCGATCAACATCCCCGGCTTGTGGTTCATGTCGTGGTATGACGTGTCTGTTGGACCGAACCTCGCGATGTACAACCATGTGCGAAAGACGGCGAAAGGCGCGGCCGCAAATCAGCAGTGGGCGATCATCGCGCCGGTTGGTCACTGCGCATACACGCGTGCGAGCGAACACACGGTGGTTGGAGAACGCGACATGGGTGATGCGCGGCTTGGCTATCTCGACATCACCTATTCGTTCTTCGACCAGTTTCTCAAGGGCAAGGGCGATCACGCGATGGATACCATGCCCAAGGTGCGCTACTTCCTCATGGGGATGAACGAGTGGCGTTCGTCGGACACTTGGCCGCCGAAAGATGCCGCACCGATGACCTTCCACCTCGGCAGCAATGGTAGCGCCAACACGTTAAATGGAGACGGTACGCTGTCGATGACCGCCCAGAAAACCGACAAGCCGGATCTGTTCACGTACGACCCGATGAAGCCCGTCACCTCGTACGGCGGGAATGTGTGTTGTCAGGGCAACGCTGTCGTTCCGGGTTCACTCGACCAGAGCAAGATGGAAGCGCGTCCGGACATTCTTGTGTATACCACCGCACCATTCAAGGAAGGGACGGAGTTGAGTGGACCGATTTCGCCAACATTGTACGTATCAACCGATGCGAAAGACACCGACTTCACCGTCAAGATTCTCGATGTCTATCCCGACGGTCGCGCATACAATCTCGACGAATCGATTCAGCGCATGCGCTACCGCGAGGGCTACGACAAGGCACCGGTGATGATGGAGAACGGCAAGGTGTACAAGGTGACGTTGCAGCCGTTGAATACAAGCAATTATTTCGCACCGGGTCATCGACTTCGCATCGAAGTTTCGAGTAGTAATTTTCCGCGCTTTGATCGGAACCTGAACACCGGTGGCAACAACTACGACGAAACGAAAGGCGTCGTCGCGCACAATGTTGTGCACCACTCGGCGCAGTATCCGTCCACGATTACGGTGACGGTGGTGAAAAAGCCTGTGGCAATAGTGCCGTAGCGGAAGCTCTGTCGGCGGTGCGCGCACCGCCGACAATTTCGCTCTGCGGGCGCGTACGCCAATCCTTACGCGCGCAAACACCGCCTCAATGCGACTGCTCGGTCCGTGAATTGAGGCCCACATTGCGCGCATCATCTCTGCCACACCTTCACGCGAAACGTCGTCAAGACCGAACAACGAGCGACAGCGTGAGTCGCTGCTCGTACTCGCACAGTATGGCTGTGCGTTTCGGCGATGTCGCGCGCAACATTTTCAGCATCTCAGTGGCGCTCTCGCGACAGGCGTTGGCTGTAGACAAATACCTCAGGTAGCATGAGGAACAGGAGAGTACCGCAGTCACCAAGCACGATAGTCCGCCTCTCTCGCCCACACCGGCATGTCGATCCTGAAGTCCCTCCGAACGTCGCTGTTCTGCACCGCGTCTGTTGCGTTCACGGCGTGCGTCGGAATCGCACGACCGGGCGTCAACTCCACGTCGTCCGACTACGGCACATCGGCACTCCGTATCTACGATACCAAAGCTGCGCGCTTCGTACCGTTCTCGCGACTTGCAGCCGCGGCGTCGCGCGTCGACATCGTGTTTTTCGGCGAGCAGCACGACGACCCCGCCACGCACGCGGCCGAACTGGCCGTGCTCGCATCGCTTGGCGAACGACGCGAACGTGTCGTGCTGTCCGTTGAAATGTTCGAGCGCGACGTTCAAGTCCTGCTAAACCAATATCTAGATGGATCGGTGAGCGAAAAAGAATTTGTTGCTGGCTCACGTCCGTGGGACCGCTACAACACTGATTATCGACCGCTCGTTGAGCTGTCGCGGATTCGCGGCTGGCCCGTCATTGCGGCCAACGTTCCACGTCGCATCGCCGGTGCCGTGAGTCGGCAGGGACTCGCGGCGTTAGACGCGATGAGTGCAACAGAGCGCAGCTACAGTGCCTCACAGAATATTTGTCCGAAAGACGCGTATTACAAGAACTTCGCCGCCTTGATGGGTGATACACCGGGCCACGGTGCGTCCGGTGCGCAACCGTCGGTCGCAGAATTGGCCGACGCGACGGCCATGACGGATCGCTTTTACGAAGCGCAGTGCATCAAAGACGAAACGATGGGCGAGTCGGTGGCGAGCGCGCTCGCTCGCGCTGGTACAGGCGCAATTGTCTTGCACGTCGACGGCGCGTTTCACAGTGACTTTGGGCTCGGCACCGCCGAGCGCGCGCGTCGACGCGCACCGACGGCGAAGACCTTGGTGCTCACCGCCGTTCCACTGATGGATCTCTCCAAAGCCAATGGTGCGGACTACACAGCGCGCGGTGACTTTATTCTGTTTACGCGCGCGCCGAGGTGATGAGCTAGCGGGTTCCGCTTCGCGTCTGTGTCAATACAATTACTTCTTCTGATTGCGTTTTGCGTCGTAAACAGCAACCGTCGATTTCGCTGCGTGCACGCGCCACGCCTCTTCGAGCAGCAAGAAACATTGCTTCGGTTTTACCTTTCGCAGATTGACAAGCACCGACGGGTCGTCGCGATAGTGTTCGGTCGTAGAAAAAATCGCTGGTTGTGTGTGTAGCAAATGGTCGCGAACGATGAACGACACGCGAACGACTAAGGTCTCGCCATCTTCCTTCAATCGCACCAACAGTCTGCCGCGCACTTTGAGCGCTCGCGTGCCGTACGACGTTGATCTCTCCACGCTTGGGAGTTGTTCGGCGAGCGCGGCAAGGTCATCGAATGTCACGTGCGTCCCGTCTTGCCGCCCGCGTGTGACCACAGGGCACGTTCTACCATCATCGGCGTCCACGTGGCACCCAGCAGGACCGCACGCTCGCGGAGCCGCCGCGCGTAGTGGCCATAGTAGCCGAGTGTCCATGCAACCGTGCCAAGTTCGGTAATTTGTGCGGCGACGATTTCATCGAAAAATGGATAGTGTTGCGGTGCAAACGCGGACGCGGCGGCAGAGGCTGTGGCGGGGCCTACACCTTTCAGTTCTGCGAGTGTCGCTACGGCTGTGGTTGGGTGCGGACGCTTGGCGAACGCCTGTGCGCTTAACTGCTCAACGACATCCGGCGCATTGCTTCGCACGAGCACCAAGTTGGGCGCGCGCCACACCCCACGTGCCATCTTCCACTCAGTCAGTTGTACGAGCTCGTCGTGCGTGATGTACGGACTCGCTCGTGCGGCGATGGCTTGCGAAAGTTCGTCGGTGAACCACGCATCAAGCGCTGGTAATCGTGCCACCCCTTGTCGCGCGATCACGGCGGAATACGATGCGAAAGCCACGTGCCACTCGTGTACATCCGGCGATAACCACAGCGCGCGGTTCACGCGTCACTTTGGTATCCGCGTTCAAAAAGAAATGCGGTGATCGTTTCCCGATCACGCACAACCTGGAGCGTGTTGGGTTTGAGGCCGGTGCGCACCAAGAGTCCCGCGCCTACCGACGATGCGACCACGAAGGCATCGGTAGTGATACAGACGACGTCTGCCGTCTCCGACAGTTGTCCCGGATGGCCGCTGAAGTGCATCACGGCACCGGGCTGCAATTCAATGCCCGCAACTTCGGCACCGGGCTCACTCCATGTGACTCCGCTAAATACCACAATATCATTGCCGCCCTTCGCGAACGCAGCCACGTCTTCCATGCCGACATCGGCGCCTGCTTGCACGCACGCGTTGATGCGAAACGCTTCGAATTTGTCTTCGATATCGGCGGCCTCCACCTCGATGCGCACCGCCGTGCCATCAACGAGCCGGATGTCGATCGCACGTTCAGAAACAAAGAGGGCCGCCCACGCGCGGCGAAGGCGACGGAGTGCATCGACCGTTTCAGGCGTCGCTTGAAAACGATATTCGTGCATGGATTATTCCATGGCCTCAAGGGCATGCACATCGTGTATCGATTGGCGCCGAGCGCGCTCAATACGATCAAATCGACGTTGAAATTGTGTCATCGCAAATTGCACAAACACTTCGGGTTCGAGGTTGAATGGACGGTGATCAACTGGATAGGCCGCGAAGGCTTCGTTGATAATTTGAATGGCGCCCGGCAAGAGCTCGTCCATGCGCGACGAAATGGCGTGCCAGACGGGATCGCCATGCTCCACGACGAGACGCGAGAGCAAGAAAATACCGTAGGCGAGATGTCGCGACTCATCGGCTTTCAGCAGCGCCGCAACGCGCTGCATCCCCGGCATGATGCCACGCTCGACCAACACCCGATGGTAAACGTGGTAGCCTGTTTCGGCGAGCACTCCTTCGACAATCATGTTGTACGTCACCGATGCGCGCGCCTGCGCAATTGGTGAGCTGTCAGTGCGCAAACGACCCATCGCCGCCGGCAGCGCATCATCAAACAGTTGGCGATAGCTCGCCGAGTGATAGTGCGTCAAATCGCCCGTGACTTCCGCAACATTGTCGAAGAAGCGACGAAACGCTTCAACATGCTTGGCTTCTTCCCACAAGAAACTCGTGAGATAGAGTTGCTCTTCGAGTCGACCTTCACGCGCAATCACATCAAGCAACGGGAGAATTTCGAGGGTGACGCTTTCTTCGCCCGCTTGAAACAGCGACGTGAGTCTTAGCAGCATATCCTGCTCGTCAGGCGCAAGACCCAGCCAATCAATACGATCCTGCGAAAAATCGATATCTGCTGGATTCCAGATGCCAAGACGTTTTGCCTTCTCCCATAGCCGCATCGGGAAAAGATTGAAACGAATGCCGACCGCACTCGTGCTCTGTAATGGCAAGCGTTCCGCGCTGGTTTCCGTAACGCGATTTTTTGCGTCAGGCCCTGCAATCTCACTATTCGGCTCAGCCTGGCCGTGCCCATCGCGACTCACGGTCTGCGCGACGCGCACCAGCTCTGTCGCCGCGCTGACGTGCGGCATGAGACCGCCTAAACTCCCGCGCTTGAGTTTGATCTTTCCGCGCAGAATTGCCGTTGTTGGGGACATGTGCCCTTCCAACACAGTGAGCCATGACGCCATGTCGGCGGACAATACATATCGCGCGTTCGCATAGTCAGCAGCTGTGGCTACTCGTGCAGCACGACATTCGCCGTGCCAGAGGTCGAGATACACGCCGCAGTCGAGCGCCGACGCACGGGAAGGGGCGTCATTCCAGTCGAGGACGACCGCACCTTCCCAACTACGCGCCGCGTGTTGGTAGGTCTCGCTTGCCCGTAGCGCCGATTGCAACGCCTGCGCCCACACAGCAGAGAAGAGTTCCATCACAGCAAAACGATCTCCCGAATGGAGTGTGTACCGCCGAGCGGCATGGACGCAGCCTGCGTGTGCGAAACGCCAACCAGCAGCTGTCGCGGGGCCGCAAGCAAGTGAAGTTGTAGCAAATGCATATATCCAGCAACTCCCTGCGGCAGCGTTCTTCACGCACAACGACCAATTTAAAAAAGCATTTGCTGTTGCTGTATCAGTGCGTTTCCGTTCTCGGTCAACCCGCCAATTGCTTTATTTCCTCCGCGGTCAACATCCGCCATTCACCCTTCGCCAGCGTGCCGAGCAATAACGAACCAATCGCAACACGCACTAAACGCAGTACCTCAATTCCGAGTACGGCCAAGAGTCGCCGAATATGCCGATTCTTTCCTTCATCGAGCACAATTTCCAGCCACGCACTGCTGCGCGACCCAACGCGTAGTAACGATACACGCTTCACATCAAGTCGCTCTCCTGTTGCTGCTTCAACAACGCCCGCAGCGAGCAGCGCGATCATGTCATCCGTGATGCGTGCACGCACCTGTACGTGATAGGTTTTGTCGACGTGCGACAACGGACTGGAGACGCGCGCTGACCACCGCGTATCGTTGGTGAGTAACAGCAATCCTTCGCTCGCTTTATCAAGTCGACCCACCGGACCCACGAAGGGCAGCGTGTCGCCTTGCAGGCAATCGTAGATAGTAGAGCGGCCCTGCGGATCGTCGCGTGTGGTAACGAGACCTCGCGGTTTGTTGAGCGCTACATATACATGCGCTACTTTGCCGACACGCACGCTATCGACCGTCATGATATCGGTTTCGGGCCGCACACGAAACGTGATGTCACGTACAAGGTGACCGTCAACAGTCACACGTCCGGCGCGTACCAGTCGTTCGCCTTCCGCGCGCGAACACACTCCAAGTTTGGACAATCCGCGCGCAATGCTCACCGTGCCGACCTTGGTGTCCGCAACGCGTTTGCGCGGTACGGTCATCCGGCGCGTACCGAGGCCGCCAGCGTCTCGAACGCACCAGTAAGTGCATGCACTACTTCGCGGTTGGCAACAATCTCGACTGCCGTCATGGACCGGTGCAAAGTGGTGCACGTCATCGAGGCATTTTCAATGAGACGTGCTGACATCACGGTGAGCGTTTCGATCAGCGATGCTTGCGCATATGTGCCATATGCCGATGCATTGAACAGCGCGACAGGCTTGTCAACAAACTCGCCGCTACCGACCACCCAATCGAGCGCGTTCTTCAACACGCCGGGCAAACCATGCGCATACTCGGGCGTTGAGAAGATCACGGCGTCGGCGGCACGTAACGCGACGCCAAAGGCTGACACCGATAGCGGCGTGAGCGATGGATCGTCGACACTCGCCATCTCCACATCGGGTTCAAACGGTGGGAGGGATCGCAAGTCATCGTACAGCGACACCGTCAACGATGATGGAGTAACGATCATTGCGGCACGCAGGAGTGCGGTGTTGATCGACGCGGCGCGCAAGCTGCCTGAAATGGCCAAGATGTGCATGGCGAAAGTCTAACGTGCCGACGGCCGCCGCACGCGCTCCACCGCTTATAGCGCAGCACGATCCTGCAAATATCCATTCCACAATATTCTTGCCGCCACCGCACGGAACGGCGACCACACCAGCGCGAACGCTGTCGCCTCAGCACCCGTTGGCAACGAGGCAAGTCCACGCAGTTTTTGCATCGCCTTGTGCAGGGCCAAATCTCCGGGTGGCCAGATGTCCGGTCGCTTCAGCACCATTAGCTGGTATACGCTTGCACTCCACGGTCCAATACCGGGAACGCGCATCAGCAACTGCGCCGCCGCATCATCGGAGTAGCGATGCAACTGTTGCAGCGGGAGTGCGCCGCTTGACGTATGCTCGGCCAGCGCGACGACATACGCTGCCTTTTGTCGGGTCAATCCATTCGCGCGGAGTCCATCAACACCACATGCGGTGACTGTGTCCGGCGTTACTGTACGCAAGGCAAACGCCACTCGCGCGTACAGGGTTGCGGCCGATTGCAGCGATACTTGCTGCTCAAGAATGATCTGCACCAACGTCGCAAAACCGCGCGGGCGATCCCACATCGGCGGTGCGCCGTGCGCTTCGACAATCGAGGCGAGTCCGGCGTCTTGCCGCACGAGATGCGCGACGGCCGCATGCAGGCCAGCGTGCGATAGTGAAGTGGATGCGGACATCGTGATGGCGAAGTTGAGAAGAGACACATGGAACAGGTTGTCGTCGCCCAACGTAGAACGACGACGTAGAATACGCATCCCTCAACCACGCAATCGTTATGAGCCGCGCCCGACTTTCTGTAGTTGACGCTTGGTCACCACCGCTCGTGCGCGCCGCGTGGCTGAACATCGCGCTATTTGTTGTCACGCTGGTTGGTCTGCTTGTTGATCCACGCGTTATCGCTGGCGCGCCAGCGTGGCTCAAGCCCGCCAAGTTTTGTATTTCGACTGCGGTGTATCTCCTCACCATTGCGTGGATGGTGCGTGACCTCCCGCGCACACGCACCCTGCGCGTCGCAACCACGGCGATCGCGTGGATTATTTCCGCCGAAGTGCTGGTCATCATTTTGCAAGCAGCGCGGGGAACGATGAGTCACTTCAATGTAGACAGTGCGTTTGACGCTGCGGTGTTTGCGTCGATGGGCGTCGGAATCGCCACCGTATGGCTGTGCACGATGGTGATCCTTCTGTTGCATTGGCGCACGCCCGCGCGCGACCGGGCGATGGCGCTGGCCTGCCGACTTGGCCTCCTGCTACAAATCGGTGGCGCCGGCATTGGCTGGACCATGACACGGCCATTCCCCGGACAGATTGAGGCCATGCAGCATGGAGTGCGTCCGGCGATTGTCGGCGCGCACACGGTGGGTGCGCGCGATGGTGGACCCGGCCTCCCCATAGCGCGCTGGAGTACCGAGCACGGCGACCTCCGCGTGGCGCATTTTGTGGGGATGCATGCGTTGCAAATTCTCCCGCTGCTCCTCATTGCCTTCCGCTCCCTGCGCGGTAGTACGAATGAGCTGTCCGAGCGATTGTTTCTCATCACGACGAGCGCCGCGTACGCGGCGTTTGTGGTCGTCATACTGCTGCAAGCGCTTCACGGTCAGCCGTTTGTCGCACTCTCTCGGAGTTAACGATGTCTGATGCAGCCGTATTCAAAATCGCCAACCTGTGCGCGATGCTTAGTTGGATCGCGTTAGCGATACAGCCGCGGCGCGTCGTACCGGTGCTGCGTTTTGTGGTACCGAGTGTTTTTGCGGTGCTATACATCTGGCTGATTGCGACGTCGCTGCCGAGTGCCGACGGCGGTTTTGATTCGCTGGAGCACGTGAAGTTGCTCTTTACGAGTGATCGTGCCGTGCTGGCCGGATGGCTGCATTATCTCGCCTTTGACTTCTTCATCGGCTGTTGGGAAGTGCTCGACGCGCAAGAGCGCGGCATCCGTCATCTATTCGTCATTCCTTGTCTCTTTCTCACCTTTACGTTTGGTCCCGCTGGATTGCTCATGTATCTCGCATTACGCACGCAACAAACGCGGCGCGCTGTGTAGCGTGCCGCGTTTGTTGTGCACATCACCACCTGAATTACGTCACCGGTCTACTTCTCTTTCGCCGCCTTGGTGAGTTTCGCGGCCTTCGCGCTCCGATCATCGTCATCTCCACTGGCCGGACCGAATGGCGAGCCGGCATCGCCCGCACCAACATTTTCCACGCGCAACTTCTTCTTCAGCGTCGTGCCATTCACCGTCAGCACCACACCGTAGTCGCCCGTTGTTGCGGCACTTGTTCGACCGCCACCAAAACCGCCACCACCACGTCCGCCGCCAATGGGATTCGGTACTGGAATGCCGATGAGTTGAAAAATCTTGACCACAGCGGGATTGCCGGCGGCGCCACCGCCACGTCCACCAAACAACGCCGCAAGATCGGCCGGTGACGCACCTTCACCTGCAATCGCGCCCGGTGTCCCCGGTCCGCCGCGCGCCGCAGCTTCGGCGGGACGCGCACAGAACGGCTCCCACTGTGTCAGCGGACGTTCGCAATTGGCGTTCGCGCCACCACGTCCGCCGCCACCGCCACCGCCACCGCCGCCGCCGCCGCCTCGACCACCAAGGCCCGCTGCGCCACCCGGAATGGGCGGCGCAATCAGCTGTTTCGCCAACGCCAGCGCCGTGCTGTCGTACTTCGCCTTGGTGAGCGAATCCAGCACCACGGGTCCACGTACAACACGCAGAATGCTGTCGCGACGTTCACTGGGCGACAGCGGCTCGCGCGCTGCCGAAGCGCGCGTGATTTGATAGTTCCATGTGAGGCTATGCGTGCCCGGCGTGCCGGGTCCCGTCAGCGTTTGCAGCGTGTCACCTGACACGTCGACAATGCTGACACGCGCCTGTCCACCGCCCGCGCCCGTCACGCGATATGTGATGAGGGCACCGTATGCTGGATTAGGCGTGCTGAAGAATGCTTGCCCGTTGCCGTTACCCGCAGCGCCTGCCGTCGGTGCTTCGCCCCACTGGAACGCTGGCTTGGGATCGAAGAGCACGACCGTCGCGGCCGCATTTTTTGCTGTCATCTGCTCGAGCGGCAAAATATCGACGATCCACAAACTCCGTCCATGCGTTGCTGCAATCAGTTCATGATCGCGCGGATGGATTTGCAAATCGTAGACGGGCACACTGGGGAAATTCGTCGTGAATTTCGTCCAGGTCTTCCCACGATCAATCGACGCATACACGCCGATCGACGTGCCGACAAACAGGAGATCACGATTGCGCGCGCTCTCCCGAATGACGTGAATCTCATCGCCCGGTCCGTCCTTCGGCAAGTTGTTCGACAGTGTGCGAAAGTTCTTTCCGCCGTCCGTCGTCACGAAAAGATACGGCTTGAAGTCGCCCCACCGATGGTTGTCAAACGCGACATAAAATGTCGCGGTGTCGAACGCCGATGCTTCAATGCGCGCGGTGTATACCTCGCCATTGTTTGGCAGCGTGAACTTCGACGCGAGATTCTCCCACGTCGCTCCATCGTTGGATGTTTTCCAGATATTGCCGTCGTCAGTGCCAGCAAAGACCAGGCCCGGCCGAATGGGGCTCTCTTCAAGCGCCACCACGGTGCCGTAGGTTTCGGCACCGGTAGCGTCGAGCGTGATGCCACCGGTCAGCCTGATCGACGTGTCGATCTTCGCTTCTAATTTCTTCGACAAGTCCGGAGAAATGAATGCAAAGTCTTCACCCTTCTTCACTGACTTGAGCACGCGATTACCCGCAAAGTAAATCACCGACGGATTGTGCGGCGAAATCATGAACGGCGCATTCCAATTGAAGCGCAGCGAAAGATCAATTGAGTCCTTCTTCTGCAGTGCACGAAACGCGCCCATCTTGGTGTTCATGTCCTTCGTGGCGGGGACGAGCGGATCGCCACGCACCACCGCAATCGAATCTTCCCACGACTTGTATTGCGTTTGCCACGATGGCTTCGCAAACTGCAAACGTTCACCGCTCTTCAGATTCAAGCGCGACGCATTGCCGCCCTGCGATTCACCGTACACAATGCTCGGATCCGTCGGATCTTGCGCGGCATAAAATCCGTCTCCGCCGGCAATGGTATACCAGTACCCGAGCGTGGTGTTGCCTTGCCGACGACGGCTGGGGCCGCACCAAGTACCGTTGTCCTGTGCGCCGCTGCACACGTTGTACGGCACGGCCATATCGTAGCTCACTTCGTAAAATTGACCCAGCGCCAAATTCTGCATTTGGTTGAAGTTGCCGCCCTTGTCATACGTGAAGGCAATGCCGCCATCGTTGGCAATCACCCACCGCTCTGGATCGTTCGGATCAATCCATATTCCATGATCATCGACGTGCACGTTTTGCGCCGCATTGCGCGAGGTCTTGCCACCGTCATCGGAGACTTGCAGTTCGGTGCTCGAGAAATACACGCGATCCGCATTTTTCGGATCGACCCGCACCTGCGAGTAGTAAAACGGACGCACGTTCACGCTACTCATCTTCGTCCA
>JAYTTR010000415.1:0-4924 GCA_043744935.1 Gemmatimonadaceae bacterium | reverse complement strand
GGTACAAGCGCGGAGAACAATCCGTCGGTTCGACAGCGTGTAAACGCGTGTGACGGGTACGTCACCTGTTCCATCGTTTTTTGTAGTTCTTGCTTCACTCGTTCTGGCGACAATTGGCCGAGGTGCGGTGCACTCTCTTCAATCGCCATCCATGTTTCCGGCGCAATCTCGAAGGCAAAGCGAGCAGCGAATCGAATAGCCCGCAGCGCGCGCAGTCGATCTTCACGCATGCGCTCACGCGCATCACCGACTGCCCGCACCAGCCGCCGGTCAAGATCGCCTCGGCCATCAAATGGATCGTGCAATCGATGGTCAAACGGATGAAAGGCGATTGCGTTCATCGTGAGGTCACGGCGCGCCAAGTCCTCATCCAACGACGCACCGAATTCGACCACGGCGTGTCGACCGTCGGTGTCTACATCACGCCGAAACGTAGTGACTTCATGCATAATTCCGCGGCGATCCAACACACCCACGGTTCCAAATTCAACGCCAACCGGTACGGTGCGTCGGAACAAACGCTGCACTTGTTGCGGCGTAGCGGCCGTTGCGAGATCCCAATCCAGATTCGCGCGACCCAACAACGCGTCACGCACGGCGCCGCCAACACACCAGGTTGCAAAGCCCGCTTGCTCCAATGTCCGCGCAATGTCGACCACGCCATCAGGTGGTCGGAGCGCAGGTGGCAAATTGGTGAGCGTCACCCGCACAGCACGCTGCCACCGTTCACATTCAAGACCTCTCCGGTGACGTGTCGCGCAAGACTACTTGCCAAAAACAGAATGGGGCCCGCGATATCCTCGGCGGACGCAACACGCTGCAGTGGAATGGCTGCTTCAATGCTCGCCCTGCCCCCGTCGGCAAACGGGCGCACCACTGCCTCAGTATCGACCCAACCCGGTGCCACGCAGTTCACCGTGATGTCGCGAGGTCCGAGCTCGACGGCCAATGACTTTACAAAGGAAATCATCGCCCCCTTGGTCGCGGCGTAGTCCGCGTGCCCGGCCTCACCGCGCTGTCCGGCGGTACTTGAGACGAAAATCATTCGCCCACCGGTCGACATCACCGACGTTACAGCGCGGGACGCGAAGAACATTCCATCGAGGTTCGTGGACATCGTACTGCGCCAACGATCATCATCAAGCTTATCAACATTGACAGGGTTCGGAGGCCAAATACCCGAGTTACCAACAAAGATATCCACACCGCCGAACAGGGTCATTCCACGCGCTACGAAATCGTCGTTTGCCTTACGTGTGGATAAATCCCCTGCGAGACCGAAAGTGCGAATGCCAAAACGTTCAAGTTCAGCCATCAGCGCGTCAGCCTCAGCTGCTCTGGACCTATAAGCGATGCCAACATCCGCGCCTGCTCGTGCGAGCAATCGTGCCGTTGCCGCTCCGATACCGCGAGCACCGCCGGTGATCAAGGCACGCTTGCCTGTCAGGTTGATCATGCGGTTAGAGACCTCTAAGTTGGTTGATGTGATGCATCATAATTGCAGTGTTCGTCGTGCTTTGAACAACGCAATCTGTCACAATGATTGCTCAACTATTTCACAAATTGCGTGCTGGATGCAAAGATGAATTTCTTGCGCTCGATCGGTCCTATCCGTTGGCACGATGACGCTGTGATCGGCCAACGCGCGCAATGCACCGCCATCTCTCGCCGAGAACGCCAGCACCTGCACACCCTTGTCGTGCGCGGCTTCGGCCGCCCGCAAGACATTCGGCGAATTGCCACTCGTTGAGTGAATAATGAGCAGATCACCTTTCTTCGCGAGAGCCTCAACTTGCCGAGCAAATATGTGATCAAACCCAAAATCATTGCCCACTGCCGTCAAAAGCGATGTATCTGTCGTGAGTGCCACTGCCGGGTACGCGCGACGATTGCGCATGTAACGCACGACATATTCGGTGGCCAAGTGCTGCGCATCAGCAGCAGAACCACCGTTGCCACAGAAGTACAGGGTACCGCCGCCACGCACGGTATCGCTCACCATCGTCAACGCCCGCAGCATGGCGTCTTCGAGTTCTCGCGCGGTTCGCTGCGCAGTACTTGCAAGCTCCAGCAGGGCATTCACAAGTGCAACTGACGAAGGTTCGGTCATGGAAGGGAGTTCGAGTAAGCGAAATTATCCGCCGAAAAGTCGTTTGAAACGATCTACAAGTCCCGGCTTGAGCGGCGATACTGGCAGCGGATCTTCATCGTTGAGCACTAACATCGCGTTGGTGTTCGTCAGCAAATCCACCTGCTCCTGACCGCCGCGCTCAAGCAGCCAATCCCGAACAGCCGCGAGGCTCCGATGATCCCCGTGATTGTCTGACGCGAGGATGTCGATGAGCCCGCCGCCCAACATCGCACGGGCAATCTCTCCGGGCACTCCGCGCGCGTTGAGCATAGATGCATCGGTCTGGATCACCACGCCAATCGAACGCCACTCGCGAACAAGTTCGAGCGTACAGCCGAAATACCGCTCCGGGTGTGCGAGAATGGCCGTCCGACCGCTGCGAATGATGCGCCGCAATTCCGCCGTCGCTCCCCGCGGCATGCCACCTCTCGTAAACTCGACTAACAACGCGCGTGACTCGCCGAGTGTCAGTGTCGGTGACGTGAGATCTACGCCGGGGCTATCCAGCATGATTTCCCATCCCAACCGCAATTCGGGAACGCTCGGCGCCGCGCGTCGCAGTTCAGCCAGAATGTCCACGTACTTTTCGTGCGGTGCGTTGGCCGCCTGCGACGCGTTGAGATGCGGCGTACAGACCAGGATTGCCACGCCATCCTGCCCAAAGCGCTCGAGCACTGGAACGGAGACATCGAACGACGGAGATCCGTCGTCCACGCCTGGTAACAGATGCGAGTGGATATCGATCATGCAGGTCGAAGCGAAAGTAAAGACGACGCCAGTTCAGTCAGGTCGGTTTTCAGGCAGCGATGCAATGCGGGCCATCGCGCGAGCGGCGCGCGCTTCGAGTCGTTGCGGCTCATCCGCCGCCGCTTGGAACGCGTACGTCACCAGCGCATCAACTGCAAGTAAATCCAGTGCCGTTCCGCGCGTTGTCGCGCCGGATGCAAGAAGTGCGTCGAGCAAATGTTCGCCGGCTGCCAGGCACGATTCCGGAATATGCGTCGCGCTCAATGTTTGGTATGGTTCGAGCAACACGGCAAGTCGCGCAGCGAGCGCTGGCGGTGGTGCTGGCTGTACTGCCGCAAGCCACGCGCCAACCGTAGTCACTCGATATTCACCAAGCGTGAGAGCACGTCAACGGCTGATACCAGCGCCGCATCGAGCTGCGCACTTTCGATTCCCGCCTGTGCCATGTGCGCCTTGCCGCCGCCGCGCCCGCCCACTGCGGATGCAATGTCCCGCACGATGACGTCGGCACGCAGGCCACGCGTACGCACATCGTCTGCCGCGACAACGAGCAATGCACCTTTTCCGTCGGGCAGCGCAGCCGCCAACACTCCAACACCAACACCCATCTTCTCGAGTAGCGCGTCGCCAAGAGACTGAAGTGATTTCACGTCGGCGACTTCGACGCGCGAAACAATCGCGCGAATGCCGTTCACGTCAACGGCATTCGCAACGAGCCGTTGCACGACGCCGTCTCCACCCGCGCCGTTGCGCATCACATCATCCAAGCGTTTCTCCAACTGCTTCCGCTCTTCAAAAAGCGTGTCAAGCTTGCGCTCAATTTGGTCGAGGCCGCTGGAAGTAGCACTCATCGGTACTTTCAACCGCGACGCGATATGCACCAACGCACGATCACGCTCGGCCAACAACTGAAACGCCCGTGGACCCGTCACCGCCTCGATACGTCGCACGCCTGCTGCAACGCCTCCTTCGGAGACGATACGCAGCAATCCAATTTCGGCCGTGTTGCGTACGTGTGTACCACCACACAGTTCGACGGAGAGCCCCTCGATTTCTACCACGCGCACCACATCACCGTACTTCTCACCGAAAAGCGCCATCGCGCCTTGCGCGACCGCGTCGGCATACGCTTCCTCGCGAATACGCACCGGCGCTGCCGTCCAGATACCTGCGTTCACGCGTTGTTCGATATCGGCCAACTGCGCAGGTGTAAGCGGACCATGATGGGTAAAATCGAATCGCAATCGATCTGGCGCAACGAGCGAACCCGCTTGGTGCACGTGCTCGCCGAGTACCGTACGGAGCGCTGCGTGCAACAAGTGCGTGGCGGTGTGGTGGCGTTCGGTATCATGCCGACGTTCACGAGGCACAACGGCGTGTGCCGCGCCGAATGTGATTTCGCCTGTTTGCGCACCAATGGCGGCGATACGACCGTCGAGCTTCCGCACTTCCGTAACGTCGACGACCCATCCTGTTCCGGTAATTGATCCGCGGTCCGACACCTGGCCACCTGACTCCGCATAAAATGGCGTGTCGCGTAACATCACGGCCACGCGACCGTCTGGCAGCGAGCGAATAGCAGTCACCAGTGTGTCACTCACCAACTGGTCATACCCAACAAAACGACCGAGCGCAGCGGCAAGTTGCTCGTCGTGCGACCATTGCGTCGGATCGCCAAAATCGTCGACGCTGACCGTGAGTTGTCGCGATTTGCGTTCGTCCTGCGATTGCTTTCGTTGCGCCGCTAACGCCTGATCGAAACCAGCGCTATCGACGAGATAGCCGCGCTCTCGCGCCATCAGTTCGGTTAAATCGAACGGAAAGCCGAAAGTATCATAGAGTCGAAATACGTCGTCTCCAGCGATCGTGCCACGCAGTGCGGACGACCCCTGCGTCGAGCTGATCGGCGCCAACTCATCGAAACGCGACATGCCAGCATCGATCGTTGTGAGGAATCGTTCTTCCTCCGCACGCGTGGTGTCGATGATGTGCTTGCGACGTGTCTGCAGTTCCGGAAAAATATCGCGCATCGTGTCGATCAATACT
>JAYTTR010000414.1:0-4940 GCA_043744935.1 Gemmatimonadaceae bacterium | reverse complement strand
TGGCGCTGTAGGCAAACCGTACCTGTTGCACCTCGATGCGGCCCGCAAGCGTTCCCGGATCTGGCTTGTAGAAGTTGACCTCAGGGGTGGCCTCGAGCAGCGGCTTCCCGCGCTCCCACATCGGCAACAATTCAAGCAGAGAAATACCGGTGCGGAACACAGTGAAGCCCGCGGACACGAACATGCCTTGCGCGGAAGAGAATGCGAGAAATTGTCCAGTAGTCATGTGATGCGCGGCGCGCGTCGCGAGCCAGGCATACATCGCGTACGTTGCCATCGTCGTCGTCAATTCGAGTACGTTGTAGAAAGCGTCGAGATTGAGGGCGAAGAATCCGGCGTCGAACGTCACCTGTTGCTGCCGCCGAAAGCCAGCCGACCAGCGGGCGTAAGCGCGCGGCTCGGCTGCCGCTACGCGCAGCTTGGCGATACCGTGCAGCAGTTCGAGAAGTAATCCGCTCAACCGTCCTTCAGCGTCGAGTTGCGCACGCAGCGAACGCAAGGAATATCGCGAGACGACGACAGAGACGACGACGTTCAGCGCAAGAATGCCAACGCAGAGTAGTGCCAGGGGAATGTTGTAGAACAACAGCAAGATTCCGGCGCCGACGGCGGTGATGCTTCCGAGCAGCGCCGACAACGTCGCACCACCCAGCGCCTCACCGATAGCGTGAATGCCCATCGCACGCTGGCCAAGATCGCCCGCTGAATAGCCTCGAAAAAAGGTGGCGGGTAGTCTGATCAGGCGGTCGAGAATGGCGAGTTGCAGCGAGGTGGTCAGGCGTGTATGCAGGCGCAGCGTGGCAATCGCACGGGTCATTTCAAACAGCACACCCGACGCACTCGCGACCACCAACGCCACGAAGACGGTCACCAGCGCACTGCGATCTGCCGCTGGTATGACATCGTCAAACAGATAGCCGCTGAGTATCGGCATCGCGAGCCCGAGCAGGGCGCCGAGCAGTGCGACGATGAGCAATGCTTTGACATCGCCCCGCGCGCCTGCGGTCGCAAAGCGCCACAGGTCCCCAACCTGCACCGGCGTTGGGGGCAATCCGCGATAGAACTCGATGGCGAAGCGCGACAAGTGCCGAGTCAATTCCGCACTCACGAGAGTGCGCGAACCCGTCTCCGGGTTCACCATTTCGTACTGGCCGGTCCCCGTTGGCAGCAACGCGACCGGCACGCGCTCGATCTCGCCCGTCAATTCGGGAGATGTCGTGGTCGGCATTTGTCGCAGCTCGAGAAATCCCAGCAACGGACCAACGTCGCGCGTCCACCACGCAGGCTCGAGCGCGGCTTGGCGATATGCGACCGACGACGTCTGGGCGACGGCGCACGCGCTCACATACGCATCGATCACATGCATCGTTTGCGTCGGCGCGCGGAATCGTATCCCCTTCGCACTCCCTACCATCTCCATCGCGGCCAGCAGCGGGATACCACGCCGACGATCAGTCGATGTGACGTTGCCCGACATCACCGATGCCATTGCCGCGATCGCGTCGTCGCGCGAACCGGCATCGGTGGCAATGCGCGCGCGCAATTGTGTCGCGCGCGCGTCTTCGTCACGCCGGCGTGTACCAACCGCCCATTCGAGCGTAAACGCATGAAACGCGGTCAATGCGTCAGGAAGGGTCCCATGCTCGATCAATGCGCGACTGGTGCTCCGCTCGATGGGCACGACACCACCTTCCTCATCGGCCAACGCCCAGAGCCCCGGTGCGAGTGGAAAGGGAGGCGTTGCAACGGAGATCGCTGTCCGGGCATTGCCGTATACATCGAGCGAGCGACGCGCGACCGACAGCCAAACCACATCGCGTCGCGCGCCGACAATTTCGCCTGGTAGCAACTGGCCGGCTTCGGGCCCGTCGGCAATGACATCGAGCCGTTTCGCGTCACGCTGCACGTGGCCCATGCCCGCCGCCACCGACTGCATGTAGCGATCAATCAACACAGCCCCCCGTGCCGGATGTGCGCGCAGATGCTCGTACAAAGCGTCCAGCGACACGCGCGCCACCGTTGCGTCGGCGCCGCCGACCGCCAGCAGCGTCGTGCGACACCGGCTGTCGTAGCCAACGCCAAAGAGGAGCGCACCGGCTTCTGCGCGAAACAGAAACGACCGCGGTCCATCGATTTCACCGCGGCGCATTGGAACCGCAAACACGTCGAGTTCTCCGCTGATCACCAGCCACGCGGCGTTGGCATCGTCGAGCCACACTGGGGCGTTGTTACCCGCCGCGCGTGGCGCGTCGGGGGCAAGCGCGGTGCTCGGTGCACTGTCCTGTGCCGCCAGGACCGGGTTACGCGACATCGGCACTCTGATGTAATTCCAGCAGCTGCGCGTAGTGACCGTCAATATCCTGTGTCAGCATCTCGTGGGTGCCGCGTTGCACCACCACGCCACGATCAAGCACGATAATTTCATCGCAGTCCCGCACAGTACTCAGTCGGTGCGCGACAATGAGGCACGTGCACCCGCGACGTCTGATGTTGCGGTCGATGATCGCCTCCGTCACAGTATCGAGCGCGCTCGTCGCTTCGTCCAGCACAAGGAATCGTGGATTGATGCACAACGCCCGCGCGATCTCAAGTCGTTGACGCTGGCCACCACTGAGGTTGGCCCCGCCTTCCTGCAGCACACTGTCGTAGCCGCCTGGTCGCGTTGTGATCACATCGTGAATGAGCGCGTCGCGTGCCGCTTGTATCATGTGCCATTCGGGGATGGTATCATCCCAGAGCGTCAGCGCTTCGCGGAAGGTGCCGGAAAACATGGTGACGTCCTGATCGACGAGCGCGACCGACGCACTGAACAACTCGCGGTCGATGTCGCGCAAGGGAATACCATCGAGAAAGATTTCGCCACTCCACGGCTGATACAGGCCGCATGCGAGCTTGCTTACGGTCGATTTGCCGGAGCCTGAGGCGCCAACCAGCGCCACGCGCGATCCGGGCACGAGCGTCAGACTGAAGTTGCTCAACATTGGCGCTGCGAGGCGCGAGTAGCCAAAGGTGATGTTGTCGATTTCCACGCGACCGCTGAGCATCGTGCGCGAGCCGGCAAGGTGCAGTTGCGTGTCGCGTACGTTCACCACACGCAGATCGACGCGCGTGCCTGGCGGCGCCGCGTCCGATCGTATGTGGTCATCAATCGGATATCGCAGCACATCGTCGATCCGCCCAATCTCACCGACTACTTCCTGCAGCCGCGAGCCAAGCGACAGCAAGCTGTGTACGGGTCCGAAGAAGCCCGCCTGCAATGACTGGAACGCGACGAGCATGCCGAGTGTCAGCGTTCCCTGCATGACGTGATATCCGCCCAGGGCCAGCACCAGCGCGCTTCCGACGCCCGTGAGTGCATTCGGCACGAGGTCGAGCACCAGCGATTGTCGCGCGAGCGCTTGCGATGCGTTGCTGAGCGTTGCTTGATGGCCTGCCAACTTGGCAAAGAGTTGTGTTTCGCCACTCGTCGCCTTGAGTGTTTCAATATTCCCCAAACCACCCATCAGGGTGCCGGCAAATTTGCCATGTTCCTGCAGCAATCGACGGTTACCGTCCACCCTTTTTGCCGACACGAGCTGCATGAGCCACAGATTCGCAGCGACGATGGCGATCGAGATCAGTGCCAGTTGCCAATCGTACAGCAGCATCAGCGCCGCGTAAAAGACCACCAGCACTACGTCGATCGCGGTGGAGGCAACGCGACCGGCCAGCATGTGCGACACACCGGCGTTGAGCGCGACGCGTGAGCTGATGTCACCGGCTGATCGTTGCGCGAAAAATTCCACCGGCAACCGCAGCACATGCCACAAAAAGCGACTCGACTCGACAATCGACAGACGGGTGCTCAGTCGGAGCAACACATAGCCGCGCACCCACACCAGTGCGCCGCGCACAAGCGCCGTGACGGCCATGCCCAGCAGTAGTGGCCCCACCCAACCGGAGAGCCCTTGCACCAAAACCTGATCGACAAAAATGCGGGCAAACGCCGGCACGACGAGCCCGGGCACCACTAGCGCCACCCCGGCGAGGATCGCGTACATCACCGGCCCTTCACTACCACGCACTCGCTCACGGATGGCCGTACGCAACGACGGCTCTGCACCTTCGCGCACAAAATCCGCCCTCGGTGAAATGCAGAGCACTACGCCCGTATACGCCTCATCCAGCTCCGCCATGGTTACAGTGCGCGGGCCGGTGGCCGGATCGTTCAAGTAGGCGAGGTCGTCGACAAAGCCTTCGAGTACCAGAAAGTGATTGAAGTTCCAGAACAGCACACAGGGCATCGCCGTTGTGCGCAACGCATCCAAATCGCGCTTGAATCCGTTGGCGTCGAGCCCGTACGTGCGCGCTGCGCGCAGAATGTGCTTGGCCGTGACGCCGTCCCGCGATACACCGCAGGCCACTCGCAATTCTTCGAGCGGCACATACCGACCGTAGAAGCCGAGGATGGAGCTCAGCGCTGCGGCGCCACATTCTACCGCTTCCATTTGCAGCACAGTGCGCGTCCGCGGTGGGCGATGCCGGAAGCGGCGCCAGATACCGCGCGCGGAGCGCCAGAGGTGTTGCACGGCGAACTGCGGCGCTGAACGTCGCAACAAGGGTGCGTTAAACCTTGGCATGACGTGCTCGCCGCTACGCGCTCAGACCAAACGACGCGCGCAGGAACGGAAGCAGCAACGTGATCGGACGGCGTCGCGCCACGACCACCGACACTGTGATACTCGTACCGCTCCCGACTTGTGCAGGTGGACCTTGCCGCGTGGACCATCGAAAGCCGCTCGCCGTAGTGCTGTCGCGCTGCAGTGTCACTTCCACCAGGAAGGACGCACCGCGCGCCGCCAGCTGCTGCACGAGCAGATCGTTCCCCAGCGTGCGCGTCATGCCGGCCAGCGTCATCGGCTGCGCGGAAACAGTTTGCACGCGCCCCACTATGAACCCGA
>JAYTTR010000413.1:0-4960 GCA_043744935.1 Gemmatimonadaceae bacterium | reverse complement strand
CGCAAGCGCTTCGCTGCAGATATCCGGATGAGTACAGGATACTGCTCCATAATGTCATCGAGCGCACCCTTCGCTTCGTCTTCCCACGGAAGCTCTTTGTGCAAACGCGACGGCGTAGCGTCAATCTTGTCCATGTCCGTGCCTAACGGCAGGATATGAAACAATGCGTCAAATAGTGCATTGCATACTTCCTGAATGAGATACGTGGCGCCCGAGTATCCCATGAACGGTGTCCCAAGGTGCCGTCGAATAATAGCCCCCGGAAAACTGGCCGGAATGTACATCGACCGAGCACCCATTTCGGCGAGATACATCCGTTCGTTGTAACTGCCAAACATGATGAGCGGCGGCGTCGCACGAATGGCTTCTCGTACCGCAGCATTGTCAGGCTTCACACCCGGACGACGCGAAAACGCAAACGAGCACGGCAAGCCCATTTCCGTTTCGAGGAAATTCCGCACGCCGCGCGCATACGTTTCATTTGCCACGATCGCGAAACTTGCGGTACCAAAGAAATCCTGCGTGACACTGCGCCACAGATCCCACAAGGGTTTGATCGTGGTATGCTTTTCTTTTTCGATAAACGGCTCCGGATCGAGCCCGAGCATCTCGCCCAACGTCCGCAAAAACTTTGTTGTGCTATGCAAGCCGATCGGCGCTTGCAAGTACGGGCGGTCGAGCGCTTCGCACAACATCCGGCCAAACTCGCGGTACATGCACACATTGACGTCTGCATCCACGAGGCGCGGCACGTTCTCCAAGTGACTGCCAAGCGGGAACACCATGTTGACGTCCGCACCGATCCCTTCAACGAGACGACGAATCTCAGCCAGATCACTCGGCGAATTGAAGTATCCATAGATGGTGCCCACGATGTTGACGCGCGGTTTGTCTCCGTCCTGGCGTTCACGACGTTTCGGTGCGACGCCCTTCTTCAAACCGTATTCCGTCCACAACCAATACAGCGCGCGCTCCGCGGCTTGCCACTGATCTTCATCGATGGTACGCGGCAAGAATCGTTGAATGTTCGTGCCTTCGGGCGTGACACCGCCGCCAATCATCTCAGCGATGCTGCCGGTGACCACAACGGCAGGCAATTCAGGATCGAGCGTCCGATGCGCACGACGCATGGCGCCTTCCGTACCATTGCGCCCAAGCTCGTCTTCGCCGAGTCCGGTCACAACGATTGGGAGCTCGTGCGGCGGTAGCGCATCGGTGTAGTGCAGCACCGAGGTCACGGGTAGGTTTTCACAACCCACCGGGCCATCGATTACCACCTGCAATCCTTTGATCGCGGTAAAGACATACACTGCGCCCCAGTAACCACCGGCACGATCGTGATCGAGCACCAGCATCAGACCATCTCCGCAGCTTTGCGCGCTTTCGCCATCTTTGCGAGATGTCGCTTGTAGTGATCACGAAATTCGGGATGGTCCTGCGGCACGTCTTCCCAAACGCCCGCCGCAAAACCCGACCCCACGCCGTCGAAGAAATCACGCATCGTGTCGAAACGCGCTTTGTTGCCGAGTGCGGCGTTGACAACCGTTGCGAGCGAACCGGCGCCGGCTGGACCCATCAGCGGTCGAGCAGAAATGAGATTCGTGAAATACAGTGAGGGAATTGCGAGTTCTTTCGCCTTTTGGACAACAGGCGTTGTGCCGATCGCCAAGTCGGGTTGAAACTCGTGCATCGCGGCGAGGTCTTGCTCGAGCGATGCGCGATACTGCACATGAATGCCACGGGCGGTCAGCCATTCACGATCAAGCTCGCTGTGTATGGTGCGCGGGCACGCAGTGCCGACGTAGCGCACATCTGCGCCACTTTCCACGAGCAAGCGAGCAACGATGAGTTCCGAGCCTTCGTAGCCCGACAGCGTGATTCGCCCGTTGATGGGCTTCGCGGCGAGTGCGGACTTGATCATCGGGAGAAAGCGATTTTTTGCCGTGTCAATCTTTTCGCGCGCAACGCCGGCCATCTGACCGATATTTTCCAGCCAGCTTTCGGTACCGTCATAGCCGACGGGTGCCGAGCCAACGATCGGGCGCCCCGCCGCTTCGAACTCGCGGAATGACGCCGTGTAAAATGGATGAATTGCCGCGACGCCAACGCAGTCGAGTGCGGCATACAACTCACGCCACTCGCGCGTCGGAACCACTGGTCCAGCGGCGAGTCCCATGGGTTCGAGCATCATGCCAATGCCAACGGGATCGACCGGAAACATTTCGCCGACAAGCGTCACCGTCGGACGTTCGCTCTTCCCACCACGCGGCGTTGCAACGGGGCCCTGTTCAGCTTCATTGCGCGCATACCGCAGCATCGCGCCCGCCAGCACATCCTTCGCCTCCGCGTGCGTCGGTACGCCAAATCCCGGTACGTCGATGCCGATAATGCGGACGCCGTTAATCTCTTTCGGCAGGAGTTGCAGCGGTACGCCAGACGCCGTGGGCACGCACAGATTCGTAATGATGATCGTGTCGTACAGCGCCGGATCTGCCATCTTGAACACGGCGTCACGAATATCCTCGAACAGTTGTCCCGTAACGAGCGTCTCGGAATTGAATGGCACGTAGCCAACGGTGCGTCGCGCGCCATAAAAATGCGACGTGAACGTCAATCCGTACACGCAGCAGGCCGAACCCGAAAGAATGGTGGCCGTGCGCCGCATGCGCAGACCCACGCGCAACGAACCAAAGGCCGGACACATTGATTGCGGTTGATCATGCGGACCTTTCGGATAATCCGCGGCGTAGCGGTCTAACGTCTCGCTCTTGCCTGCGGCTTTTGCTGCGGCGAGCATTTCATCTTTGCCAGCGTGGCATCCAATGCCGTCGCTTGACGTCGCGGCGGTATTGAGCATAGACGCATCCAGAATGGGCAGCGCGCGCGATAGTGGCTGATCGTTGTCGTTGGCCGTCGGCGTGCTGCCTGCGGCGTCGTAGACAACTTCGCCTGAAGTGTTTGCATTCATGACAGGCTCGTGATCAAACGGTGTCGTACACCACTTCGAGTGTTGGCTTCACGACGTCTTCGCGGCCAATCAAGTCGAACATCGTTGCCGGTTCGAGTACCACATTTCCACCCACTTGACTCGCGGCAAACAAGCCAAGCAGTTGGTCCTGCGTGAGCGGTTTTGGACGAACAGGAGGTGCGTCCGCGACTGCTTGCGCGAGCTCGGCAAACAGTGGACCCCATTGTCCACCCGGAAAACCAATGATCTCGTAGTTCGCGCTCTTTTTGCGAATGTCATCGTGCGCCGGCACCTTGGCGAGAATTGGAATGCCCGCCGCGTTCGCAAACGCTTCGGCTTCGCCCGTGCCGTCATCTTTATTAATGAGAATGCCAGCGACGCCAACGTTGCCGCCAAGTTTGCGAAAGTATTCAACCGCCGAGCACACGTTGTTTGCCACGTACAGCGATTGCAAATCGTTTGACCCGACGACGATCACCTTTTGACACATGTCGCGCGCAATCGGTAGTCCGAAACCACCACACACGACGTCACCCAGAAAATCGAGCAGCACAAAGTCAAAGCCCCATTCGTGAAATCCCAGCTTCTCGAGAATTTCGAAACCATGGATGATGCCACGACCACCGCATCCGCGACCGACTTCAGGACCACCAAGTTCCATGGCGAAGACGCCATCGCGCTTGAAGCAGACGTCGCTGATCTTGACTTGTTGTCCGGCCAGTTTCAATCGTGACGACACTTCGATGATCGTGGGACACGCTCGACCACCAAAGAGCAACGACGTGGTGTCGCTCTTGGGATCGCAGCCAATGAGCAATACTTTCTTGCCAAGCTGCGCCATCATGTACGACAGATTGGCGAGCGAAAAACTTTTGCCGATGCCGCCTTTGCCGTAGATCGCAATGATCTGTGTTTCCTTGGTGACGGGCCCCGTGTGGACAGTGTCCGGTGCTTCCGCCGCCTCGTCGCGCACACGCGCATGTAGTTGCTGCAGCGCACCGTTTGACGTCGCTGGTGCCGCGGAGCTTACACCGTTTTCACTCATGCCGCCGTTCTCCAGTCGAGGATCATCTTGACGCATCGGGGATCACCGAACGCGGTGGAATACGCGTCGGCTGCACGTGCCACAGGTTCACGATGCGTGATGAGCGCATCAAGCGCGAGCGCGCCAGAATTCGCCAGTTTTGCAATCGTGGCTAAGTCGGATTCCTTCCACTGCGCGGCGACGCGCAAGCGCATGTGTCGCAGAAAGGCGGGCGGAAACGTGAACGACACTGGCTCGCTATAAAAACCGGCGAGACATATTTCACCGCCCGGCGCCAAGCGTGACACGAGCGAGTCGAGTAAGTGATTTGCACCACTCACTTCACAAATCGATCGATAGTCGCAACGTGTATCGGTGTCGGGATGGATCACGCTGTAGTCACGCGCACCGTGTGTTCGCAGCGGATTGATCTCCCACACCGTTGGCGTTTTACCGCCATAGAGCACCACCAATCGCGCGATCAAACGACCGAGTGCTCCGTGACCAACGATGAGATCGGGCAACAGTTCCGGCGTGTCGCGCGGCGAGCGTCCAGGCGCCGTGATGCACAATGCGTTGTGCGCCGTAGCAGCGAGGGCGAAGAGAATGCCGCGTTCGCCAAGCTCGCGTTCGAGTACAACAGTCTTGGCACCTGGTACAACGACCGCCGCGGCTTGCCCACCGAACAGCCCGCGCGCTTCAGTGAAACCGCGCGACCCCGCGATGTAAACCAGCTGTCCCGTCTCACGACCGGAGCGTGGCCCAGCCTCCACGATCTCCCCGACGCCCTCGTATCCTGGAACGAGCGGATACCCGAGGCCTGGGAAAGGCGGCATGGTTCCGCTCCACAGCATTCGCTCGGTTCCGGTGCTGATGCCGGACCAGCGCATGGCCACCAGGACGTCAGCATCGGTGGCGTCCACAAGAGTGAGCGTACGAACCGAAAGCTGGTTGGGCTGCTCAAAGAC
>JAYTTR010000412.1:0-4979 GCA_043744935.1 Gemmatimonadaceae bacterium | reverse complement strand
TACTCCGTTGCGCGAGATAGCCAATGAAATTCATTCCCGAAAACACGAGCACCACAATCCATAGTGTCCGCGGTTGAAATGCGCCGTACGGACCGTATGCACCCTCGGGTAAGACAGGTAGGACGACCAGTGCTAAAACCGCGAACTGCACGGCGGCACGCACCTCGAGATTGTCCGCGTTGTGCAGGGCGCGATGTAGTACGGACTTTTCGGCGAGGAGTACCACCACAAGAGCGGCGGCTCCGCTGGCGATGCCGACATGACCAAGTCCTGCCGTGAATCCGAGGGCGACCACGAGCATGGCGGCGACTTCAGTGGTGCCGTCGGTTGTCGTGTCCGGACGTCGCATGGCACTGACATAGGCGGCAATGGGAAAGAGCAGCCCGCCGGCAACCAGTACGACACCGATTGACCAAAAACCGTCGAGGTACAACCAGCCGCCAAATCCACCAATTGCGCCAAGCAATCCGAAGGTGCGCAGCCCAGCGAAGCGGGCGTCAGGGCCAGTGGCGTGGCCGGAGCGCTCGCGTTCAGTGCCTACCGCCAGCCCGACAAGGGCCGCGACGAGCAGGGAGAGATAGGTAGGGATGAGGGGTTAAGGGCTAGGGGTTAGGGACCAGGGTTGGGGCTGGGAATGTGGCTCATGATCGGCTGTGTCGGCAATCTGCACGTCCTAATCCTTCCCTATTCTCCAATCCCTCTTCCCTAATTCGTATCGCGCTGCTATCCTACCATCCGGATAAACGGATATGACATCGACTCGACTTTCCATTCATGACCGGCTCGCGGAGCTGGCGGACGCCACACGGTGTCGGCTGCTACTGGCGCTTGAGCGTCAAGAATTGACCGTCGGCGAACTCAGTACGTCGTTGCAGTTGCCACAGAGCACGGTGAGTCGACACCTGCGAATTCTCTCTGATGAAAGCTGGACTACATCACGCGCGGACGGCGCCAGTCGGTGGTATCGACTCTCGCCACTGCTTGATGATGAGGCGCGCGGACTGTGGGCACTGGTCGGCGAGCCGATGCGCGCCACTGTAGCGGCGCAGCAAGATATCGCGCGCGTTGTGGCGGTGATGTCGCAACGACGCGCGCGTAGCGAAGCATTCTTCGCAACCGCGAGTGCGGAGTGGGATGCGATGCGCGCAGCATTGTTTGGTGCGCGCGCGGATCTGAGTGCGGCGCTCGCGCTGCTTGACCCAACAACGATTGTCGGTGATTTAGGCTGTGGCACCGGCGCGCTCTCCGCCGCCTTGGCTCCGCATGTCGCGCACGTGCACGCCATCGACGCATCGCCGGAAATGTTGTCGACGGCGCATGCGCGACTCGCGGGCGTTTGCAATGTCACGGTGGCACAAGGCGCCATTGAATCGCTCCCGCTTCCTGATGCGTCACTCGACGCGGCAGTCCTCGTACTCGTGTTGCATCACGTCGCCGACCCCGCGCGCGCGTTAGCCGAGGTGCGACGTGTGCTGAAGCCGAGCGGCCGCGTGCTTGTTGCGGACATGCGCGCGCACGCGAAAGAGGAATACCGGCAACAGATGGGTCACGTGTGGTTGGGTTTTGATGCCAACACGATGTCGACGTTGTTGCAAGACGCCGGGTTTCACGGCGTGCGATATGTCCCGCTCCCGGTTGATCCACAGGCAACCGGTCCGGCGTTGTTCACTGTGACTGCTACCGTTGTTGCATGATCTGATGTTTGCTGATGTTTGCTGATGTTCAGCTGCTCTTTTTTGCTTTGTTTTCGCATCGCTTCCGCATCCCTTTCCGAGACACGACCGATGGCCACCGCAGTCATGACCGAAGTAGGCGTCGAAACACTGGACGCAACAAATCGCCCGGCCTTTGCCGTACGCGATCTCGCGCTGGCCGAGTGGGGCCGCAAAGAAATTCGTCTGGCTGAATTCGAGATGCCGGGACTTATGGCGCTGCGCGCGGAATACGCGGGCCAAACGCCGTTAGCGGGTGCGCGCATCATGGGCTCGTTGCACATGACGGTGCAAACCGCTGTCCTCATCGAAACACTCGTTGCACTTGGCGCCGATGTACGGTGGGTGTCCTGCAATATTTTCTCGACGCAAGATCATGCCGCATCGGCCGTTGCCGTTGGCCCGCATGGCACCGTGAGCGCGCCGAAGGGCACGCCGGTTTTCGCGTGGAAAGGTGAAACGCTTGATGAATACTGGTGGTGCACCGAGCAGGCGCTCATGTGGCCCGACGGTGGTGGTCCGAACATGTTGCTCGATGACGGTGGCGATGCAACATTGCTGGTGCATCGTGGCGCGGAGTACGAAAAGTCTGGCAGTATTCCATCGTTCGATGCTGATAACGAGCCGGAAGAGTGGGGCGTTATTCTCGAGTTGCTGCGCGCCGAAGCCAAGCGCAATCCAGGTCGGTGGACGAAAGTGATTGCAGCGATTCGCGGCGTATCCGAAGAGACCACTACCGGTGTGCATCGCTTGTACGAAATGGAACGCGCCGGCACGCTGGCCTTTCCGGCCATCAATGTCAATGATGCAGTCACGAAGTCGAAGTTCGACAACTTGTACGGTTGCCGTCACTCGATCATCGATGGACTCAATCGCGCGACCGACGTCATGCTCGCGGGCAAGGTGGCGGTGGTGATGGGCTACGGCGACGTCGGCAAAGGGTGTGCACAAGCACTCAAGGGGCAGGGCGCGCGCGTCATCGTTACCGAAATAGATCCGATCTGCGCGCTCCAGGCGGCACTTGAAGGCTACCAAGTCACCACGCTCGAAGACGTCGTCGACACGGCCGACATCTTCATTTCGGCGACGGGAAATAAAAATGTCATTACGGTTGAGCACATGAGCCGTATGAAGGATAAAGCGATCGTCGCCAACATCGGACACTTCGATAACGAAATCGATATGGCGGGATTGAAGAAAGTTGAAGGCATGAAGCGCATCAACATCAAGCCGCAGTATGACGAGTTTGTGTTGCCGAACGGTCGCTCGATTCTCATTCTCGCCGAAGGCCGCCTGATGAACCTGGGTTGTGCGACGGGTCATCCATCGTTCGTGATGAGTGCCAGTTTCACCAACCAGGTACTCGCACAACTGGAGCTGCATGCGAACGCGGAGAAGTACGGCAAACGCGTGTTTACGTTACCGAAACATCTCGACGAGAAAGTGGCGCGGTTGCATCTCGACAAGTTGGGCGTGAAGCTCACCAAGTTGAACACGGAGCAGGCCGCGTATCTCGGCGTCAATGACATGGGCCCGTTCAAGCCGGAACATTATAGATACTAGGTACTAGGGATCAGGGACTAGGGACTAGGGATTACGGCGTATAGGAAAGAGGGCGTGACGGCCGAGTTCCGCGAGGAAATCGGCCGTCGCTTTCACATGGACTTCGAATTGATATGATCTTCACCTGCGGTCTACTTCGCCACTGACTCTGTGCGTTTTGCCCGCAACGTCGCACACGTGATTGCCGACTCGAATCGCGATCGCGGCTTCAGTACAAACGCATCAGCATCTGCGGTGTCGAAGGCACTTCGCGCTGCCGCATAGCGTAGTGGGCACGGCGCCCAGAGCGCGTCAGACATCGCAGTTTCGACGGATTTAGGCATGCCCGTGACAAACCACGTCACCATTGTGGCAACGATCACGAGCAACACGATGGTAGTGACGCGTCCAAGCAGGCGAATGTGTAACGGACTACGCATGTGCGTACCCTAACGCCCGGGTTGCCGAGTTGCGACCCAGAGGGCAGGCTTCACGAATATTTGAAAAAACCAGACCACTTACCGGAGCACTCGTTCATGCCTATCGCGACATCGTACGTGCGGCGCGTTGCCACAATCTGCGCGGTGCTGCTCACAGCCGCGTGTAGTGTCGAAAAAGCCACACCGATCGCCGATAGTGCCACGACTCGCGCAGTCGTCGTCGATTCTTCGACGAAAAATGTAAGCACGGCGTGGATCGCGCGGCCAGACGCGGTGGGCCCCGTACGCGTTGGTAGCATCGTCGGCGATGTGGCACGCGTAGTGCAAACTACCGCACGAATTGCGCGCATCTCGACGGGTGACGAGTGTGGGTACGCGTACCTCGCGGCAGCGCCAAACGGCGTGAAGTTCATGTTGTCGCGCGATACGATTGTACGCGTAGACATTGACTCCACCAACGTAAAAACCTTGGAGGGAGCGGGTGTCGGCGATACGGAGCAATCTGTCCTCGCGCGCTATGCTGGTCGCGTGCAAGTCACGCCGCATAAGTACGAAGGACCGAAGGCGCACTATCTCGTTGTGACGGTGGCAAACGACACGCTGCATCGGATGCTGTTTGAAACGAGCGAGCAAGGGATTGTCACTCGCTACCGCGTGGGGTTTGGAGGTGCGGTGGCCCTGGTTGAAGGGTGTTCGTGATCGCTGCTGACTAGTTGCTCCCGATGCGCGGACGTTTGTAGACCACCGGTAGTGGTGAGCCGAAGTACACTCGTGATGTTTTACGAAGCTCCTTGCTCACACTCACAATGTTTTTCAGCATCGGCACGAGGTCGCGTTGCTGTTGTCCAACGATGGCGTTGACAATATCCGCCTGATCCCAGAACGCGACCCAATACAGTTTATCTGTCGCGTTCGCGCTATCAAGCGCGGCTTTGCCAGCCGCACCACCGGGCTGTGCAAACAGAAATTCCGCCAGTGGATAGTAGAGATCGCGCACTCGCGATTGAAACAGTGAATCGCCCTGCACGAGTGCGCCGATTTGCGCGTTGTTCAGAAACAGCGAATCGCTTTCCGCCAGAATCGACCGATACAAGCTGGATGTGTTCTTCATATAAAATGCCGTGAGCGAATCTACGGAACGACGCTGCCAACCATCCTTGACGCGGACAGGTTCGATCGCGCGACGCAATTGCTGCACGTCGTACGGCGTTGAAAAATTGACGGAGAAATCGAGCGTTACGCGAAACGGTTCACGAGATAACGTGCGAAACGCACGGGTGTCGCC
>JAYTTR010000411.1:0-4982 GCA_043744935.1 Gemmatimonadaceae bacterium | reverse complement strand
CTCATGGGCATCTTTGACCGTCTTTCGACGCTGATCAAGTCGAACTTGAATGATCTCATCTCTACGGCTGAAAATCCGGAAAAGATGTTGAATCAGATCATCGTCGACATGCGCAATCAACTCGCGAAGGCAAAGCAGCAAGTCGCAGCCGCGATCGCCGATGAGAAACGCCTGAAAGATCAGGCCGACTCGGAATTCAAGCTCGCTGACGATTGGGAAAAACGCGCCATGCTCGCGGTGCAAGAAGGTCGCGATGATCTCGCGAAACAAGCGCTGTTACGTGGACAAGAGCACCTCGAGCATGGACAACAGCTCGCGACCACGTGGGAGCAGCATCGATCAGAAACGGAGAAGCTGAAACAGTCACTCCGCGATCTCAACGACAAAATTGAAGAAGCGAAGCGCAAGAAAAACTTGTTGCTCGCTCGCCAGCGTCGTGCCGAAGCACAAGCGCGCATTTCGCAAACGATGTCGGGTCTATCAGACAACTCGGCATTTGATGCATTCGCGCGCATGGAAGAGAAAATCACGACCAACGAACGGCAGTTGCAGGCAGCGCAGGAGATTGACGAAGAGATGAGCGGCGATCGCTTGGCCAGTCAGTTCAAACAGCTCGAGCGTTCGTCAGGTGGCGCAACGGCCGACTCGCAACTGCTGCAACTCAAGCAGCGCATGGGCATGCTGCCGTCAGCAGCGCCGGCCGCGTCGCGCCAACTCGCGGCAGGTGCAACCGAGGTGACACCCGCCGCCGCACCGGCGCAGCTCGCGGCAGGTGCAGCAACGGAACCCACCAAAACGGTTGACGTAGATCTCATCGCTGAAATCGAAGGACTGCGCGAGCCTAAGCCGAGGTCATGATCGGCGATCGGCGTTTCCTGATTTTGGCCGAAGGCAACTTCGGCCCACTCTCGTCAAAAACAGCGAATGCGTGCATTCGCTATGCACCGTCGGAAGTCGTCGCCGTGCTCGACAGCGCACATGCTGGCCACACGGCGCACGACGTGCTTGGCTTTGGCGGACGTATTCCCGTGGTCGCAACCTTTGCCGAAGGAATGCAAACACACCCAAACGCGTTGCTGATCGGTATCGCGCCGGCAGGCGGTCAGTTTCCTGCCGAGTGGCGCGTCACTGTGTGCGATGCGCTGCGTGCGGGGTTGGACTTGTGGAGCGGTTTGCACACGATGCTCGGCGATGACAAGGAGTTTGCGGCGTTAGCTGCGGCATCGGGGTCCAGCATTCGTGATTTGCGTCGAGCTCCAGCAGATCTTGACGTGTCGTACGGGCTCGTGCGAGGTGTCAGTGCAACAGTGGTACTGACCGTTGGCAGCGACTGCAACATCGGTAAAATGACCACGCAGCTCCAGGTGCAACACGCCGTGCGCGCACTTGGACATCGTGTAGCATTTGCTCCGACTGGACAAACGGGCATTTTGATCGAAGGCCGCGGCATCGCCGTCGATGCCGTCGTCGCTGACTTTATTGCTGGTGCCGCCGAACGCCTCACGATTGAAGCATCGCACGATGCGGATATCGTCCTGGTCGAAGGGCAGGGCTCGCTCATTCATCCGGCATACTCCGGTGTGACGTTGGGCCTCATGCACGGTGCGTTGCCGCACGCGATGGTGCTCTGTGCGCAACCCTCCCGCACAACGATTCATCGCAATCCGTGGGTTCCAATTCCACCGCTCGGTGACGTTGTGCACCTGTACGAGCACGCGATGAAATATCTGCGGCACTCTCCAGTAATCGCGATCGCGTTGAACACGTTCGATTTGTCAGACGACGACGCGCAAGCAGCGATTGATCGCACGATCAAGGAAACTGGATTGCCCACAACTGATCCGGTGCGTTTTAACCCATCACCTATTGCGGGCGCGATTAGTCACTTTCACACGGCGCGCGTGGCGCGCGCAAACGTGTAACAAGCGCAGGAAACATTCGCTTCGCGCTAAAGGGCAACCGACATCGGGTGCCCTTTTGTGCTCTCCACACAACGCGTTGTTTTCGCCGCGCACGCAACATTTGGATGAGAACGAATAAGCGGCAGTTACCTATGCTGTTCGGTATGCTCACGTCATCCCGCGTCCCGTCCAGCACCGTCGCATCACCAGTACTGCTGTCCGTGCACAACGTGTACGAAGAGGTCACCGCCGGCTTGGGTCGCGCGCGCTGCATCGTACGCACGCTCGATGGACTCTCCTGCGACATCCGCGCCGGTGAGCTCGTGATTCTGCAAGGCGATATCGCGAGTGGCGCGAGTTCTCTGCTCGATATCTTTGCGGGAATGCGCACGCACGCCCACGGCACGCGGTTCGTCGCTGCAAAAGTGCGCGTGAGACGCGGTGCAATTTGCGCAGACGCCGCACGCGCCATCATCGCGGGCTGGTCGGAGCAATACACACTACCGCGCAGACAACGACGATCCCTGGACACGCCAGTTGCGTACCTCCTTCGCGTCCGCATGCGCTCAAGCGAAACCGCGAACGTCGACGCACCATACCATGCCTGGCGCACGTGGGCTGCAGCACTGCACCAGCAACGCGGGACGATCGTGCTCAGAGTGCAGCAGGCAGTGGCAGAAAACACGCAGCGCGCCGACATCGTCGGCGCGTTGCGCGAAGCCACCGTGGTACGCGAGCGTCATCTACGTCAGACGCTTCCCGAACCGCATTCCGACGTTCGCATTCTCACGCTCGTCGCCGGGAAAATTGTTACCGCCAGTGTTGATTCATCCGCGCCGCACGCTTCCGGTCCATACTCCACAACGTCGCCTCCACCATGATGTTACGCACCCGGCGCGTTGCTGCAAGCGGCGGCCTGCGATACGTCGTTTTAACGACAGGCGCTAACGGGTGGCTCGGCTCGCCTGCATAGATCTCTGCGTATCGATACGCCACAATGCCGTCCACTTTTTTCTGCACGAATACGCGTCCCACAACAGGCACACTATTAATCAGCGTCTGCCCGGTGCGCGCGTCCGTGGGCCACGATGCGGCAACCTTCGGTCGAGCGGCAGCGGGCGCCGGCATGACCATCGCCGCCAGATGCATCGAGTCACCCAACGCGGATGCACCAGCCATTTGCAGCGAGTCCGCCATTTTCTCCGCACCTTTCACGGCCACGGCTTCCATCGCGGCCCCAATCGTCATCGGCGAATCAACCGCGACCTTTGGTGCAAGCTTGACCGACTTGGCCGGTGGCTGCATCCGCGGCATAGACGCTTGCGGTCGAGCGGCCATCACCAAAGCAGCCGCACTGACGGCGCCCAGCATCACCACAGCACGTGCACGAAGCGAACCAGCAAAGCGGTTGTTCATCGGACAGTCCAGGGAGAGAAGGTGGACCAGCAAGCGCATGCGACACACAGCGCACAACATACTCTGTAGATTTCCAGCATGACGGTGTCGCACGTCCCCGCCCGCCATCTCTAAGCCCAACAACACCGCGCATGCCCGAGTTCCGCCTGTACAACACACTCACGCGTCGCGTCGAACCGTTCGCACCCGCTGATGGTCACACGGTGCGCATGTACACCTGCGGACCAACCGTGTACAACCCCGCCCACCTCGGCAATTTTCGTACGTTTTTGTTCGAAGACCTCATGCGGCGTACGCTCAAATTGGCGGGTTGGCGCGTCGAACAAATCATGAACCTCACCGACGTCGATGACAAGATCATCCGGAAAGCTGCGACGCTAAAAACCACCATCGCACACGTCACCGAACCGTTCACCGAGCTATTCCACCAAGACCGTCGCTACCTGCGCATCGAAGACGCCGAAGGCTACCCCAAAGCCACCGCGCACATACCAGAAATGGTGGCGCTCGTTGAACGCCTCATCGCGAAAAACGTCGCCTACGCTGCCGAAGACGGTTCTATCTATTTCGCGATTGATCGCTTTCCAGACTACGGGCATTTGTCGCAACTCGACAAACGCGAACTACGTACCGGCGCACGCGTCGCACAAGACGAATACGCGAAGGAAAATGCGCAGGATTTTGCTCTGTGGAAGGCCGCGAAAGATGAAGACGAGGCGACCGGCGCTGCATGGGATTCACCCTGGGGACGAGGCCGTCCTGGGTGGCATCTCGAATGCTCGGCGATGGCGATGAAGTACCTCGGCGAAACGTTCGACCTGCATGCCGGAGGCATTGATCTCATCTTCCCGCATCACGAAGACGAAATTGCACAATCCGAGGCGGCAACGGGAAAAACATTTGCGCGGGTTTGGTGCCATGGTGAATTCCTCCTCACCGACGGCGCAAAGATGGCCAAGCGCGTTGGCAATGTGGCCAACGTGGTGGAGCTGCGTGAACAAGGCATCTCCGGCACCGTGTATCGGCACTTTGTCTTTAACGCCCATTATCGCAAGCAACTCAATTTGGGCGAAGACTCGCTCGAACAGTCGCGCGCAGCCGTTCGACGCATCGGCACGTTTGCCAAACGTCTCGCCGAAGCAGGCGGCGGCACTGAAGCGTTGATCGCTGCCGCGTCAAAAGTCGAACACGCATTTATCGAGGCATTGTTCGACGACCTCAACGCCCCCGAAGCACTCGCGGCGCTCTTCACGTTCATTACCGAGGCGAACCGTGAGTTTGATATCGGTGGAACTGATCTCGCAGCGCTCAATCGCGCACGCGCTGCATTTAAAATGATTGACGGCGTGCTGGACCTGGTACCCGAGCAAGACACCGATGACGAACTCGCCGCCTGGGTGGAAGAACGTATCGAGGCGCGAAAAGTCGCGCGCGAACGTCGCGATTTCGGGGCCGCCGACGCCGTCCGTGCCGAACTCGTCGCCCGAGGTGTGAGTATCGAAGACAGTGCGCAAGGCACGCGATGGACGCGCCTCTGAGGTTGACACCTTACGAGGGCGGGTCTATTCTCAACGTCTTGTCTCAAAAGCCTTCGGTTAGGCTTTACGCTGACGTAGCTCAGCTGGCAGAGCAGCTGATTTGTAATCAGCAGGTCGTGGGTTCGAA
>JAYTTR010000410.1:0-4987 GCA_043744935.1 Gemmatimonadaceae bacterium | reverse complement strand
GTGATATGGAGCTCGACGCAACGCTGACCAGTCGCGACGTCATTAACAAGCGGATGCGCGATGTGATCGAAGAAGCGTCCATTGGATGGGGTGTTGATGTAACGCGTGTTGAATTGCAATCCATCGAACCGCCACGCGACATTCAGCAGTCGATGGAATTGCAGATGCGCGCCGAACGCGAACGTCGTGCCTCGGTCACGAATGCGGAAGCGGGCAAACGTTCTGCCATTCTGGAATCGGAAGGGCAGCGGGAATCGCAGGTGCGGAAGGCAGAAGGTGAGCGCGATGCCAACGTGCTGCGCGCGAAGGGTGTTGCTGAAGCGCGGCTGGCCATTGCGCATGCGGAGGCTGAGGCCATCACACTGATTTCCGCTGCGCTTCCTGAAGGTCAAGGCGCCATGTATTTGCTCGGCCTGAAATATCTTGAAGCTCTGCCACTGCTCACGCAGGGAAAGGGCACCACTATTTTCTTGCCTGCCGAAGCATCGGGTGTGATGGGCGCGCTTGGTGGCTTACGCGAGTTGTTGAACGCTACGAGTGAAACGCGACACGCTGATACCGCAGGCGCGCGCGATCCCGGGACGCGCAGTCAAGCGTCGTCGGGTTTGGGGTATCCTGCAGTACCAAAAGCCATTGGTGATGGCACTGCGCCAACGGGTTAACGCAACCAATGGCCATCACGCGCGAGCGCGCTGAACGTATTGCCCGCGCGCATGCGTGCGTGGCATGTCGTGAATACACATACCGAAAATTGACTGTGCGCGAAGCGAGTCCCGCACTGCATGTCGAGTTTGGCGAAGTGTGGCATGCGGTATTGGTGTGCGGTGTGTGTGGCGTTCAGCAGGAACTTGGCATCGACGGTGATGGCGATGTGGTGTATGTGAACTGACCGCGCGCGCTACGCAGTGGAGCGTTGCTTACGCGGCCGGCGCGGCCGGTAGGTCGATGTTCATCCGAACATCGTCGCTTACGAGTAAGCCGCCTGCACGAGCGCGACGTTTTACACCAGTCCCCATTCTTTCCGCGGGAAGGTCGTCGCGAGCGTGGCGGACATTTTTGGTTGCCGTATGGATTTTTAGCGGGGCCATCGATATCACCGTTTATCGTGATTGGATGCGTCGCGCCGCGCATGGTCAGATCGCCGCTGGCCATCACATCATTGCCAATGCGATCAAATTTGGTGAGCTGAAACGACGCCCTGGGATACGCTGCGGTGTCTAAGAAATCTGCGCCCTCGAGGTGTTCATCACGCTGTGCGGCACCTGTGGTGGTCGAATTGACGTCAAAGTCAACGCTCGCAGCGGCCACCTTTCCGTCCTCTTCCTCAATCGTGCCGCTAAACAGCTGGAAGGTGCCGCGCACGGTCGAAATGCCTAGGTGCAAAACGACAAATTAGATCTGGCTGTGCGCCGGATCGATAACCCATTTCATGATTGCGGTCCTGCCCGGTACGGGGCGTTGGTCTCGGGGTGGAGACGCGAGCGCGTGTTTGCTCCAGCTTATCTTACCACTAAGGCATTTATCCCCAATAGCTAGAGGTCGACGTTTCAAACGTCACGGCAACGGCGTCGCCGCCGCGCGCAGGCCGAGGCTGCGCAGCATCTCCGCTACGACTTGTTGATCCTCGCTCGGCAAGCCCCGCATGGCCTGTGTAATGGCATCAGCGTGCGCTGGAAAGAGCTCGGCGACCAAGGCCTCGCCCGGTGGGGTGAGGGCGGCGTACCGGGCGCGTCGATCCTTGTCGCAATTGCGACGCTCGACTAATCCTTTGCCGGTCAGACGATCAACCAAAAACGTGATGCCGCCGCTCGACACGAGAATACGCCGCTGCACCTCGCCCAAGAGCATGGGACCACGATGGTATAGCACTTCGAGAATCGCAAATTCGGCTAGCGTCAGTCCGCTACGCGCGGCGTCGGCGTGTGCGTGCGCCGCAATCGCGGCATGCGCACGAGAGAGGATCACCCAGAGCCGGAGCGCTGTTTCCTGTTCGACTTCCAGCTCCGGTGATCGCGGACTGATCACTCCGCCAACCGCGGATTCGTCGCTTGATCGGGACGGACCTGGATGCGTGGTGTTCGACATTTCGTGGATGCTCTGGTAGTGGCGGGCGGAAGACTCTCCCTCAAGCCTCTCCATACCGTCAGCCGAACGCAAGGGTTGGGGAGACATCGGCCGGCCCTTGCTCAGGGCCAGTTCAGCCTTCGACTATATGAGTATGCCGCCATTTGACCTCCGAGCCGCCGTCGTCGGTACCCGCGTCGAACATGAATTTCTGGTGCGAGATCGCGCGGAGCGCACGACGCGAGCGGGTTTACCCTTTGTCGTGCTGACGCTCGGAAATGCGACGGGTACGATCGATACCGCGCCGATCTGGTCGGAGCGGCTCGACTGGTGTGCGGGTGCGGACAAAGGCAAAGTGGTGCAGGTGGTTGGCGATATCGGCACGTTTGGCGACGAAGGGGCGAAGCGTCGGCAATTGCAGTTAACGGCGCCGTTGCGCGTGCTCTCCGCGCGCGAATTCGATTCGTCGGATTTTTTGGCGCGCATTGATGTGGAGACGGAAAAAGTCTGGGACGCCATCGATAAGCTGCGCGCGGGAATTTCGTCATCGATAGTGCGACGTACGGTCGATCTCTTTTTCGCCGACGACGCGTTTCGTGTGCGCTTCGAGCAGATGCCGGCTTCGATCAAAGGGCACCACGCGCAGTTGGGTGGTCTCTTGCTGCACGTGTACGAAGTGACCTCGATTGCCAAGCACATCGCGCGCACGGTACGGACGGCAAGCACGGATTTGGTGGTCGCTGGTGCACTGCTGCACGATGTCGGCAAGGTGGAGGCATACTCAGTATCGGCCGATGGGTTTGACCACACCTCCACTGGCCTGTTGCTGGGTCACGTGACGCTCGGTGCGCTGATGTTTGACCGGCGCCTGGTCGCGTCGGGGCTCGCGTTGACGGTCGCACAGCGCGATGAGCTGTTGCACTTCATTCTTTCGCATCATGGTTCGCTGGAGCATGGTAGTCCGGTCGTGCCGATGACGATTGAGGCGGAAATTGTGCACTGGGCCGATGAGGCTTCGGCGAAAGCGACGGACATGCTGGATGAATTTGCTGATCCGGAGTTGTTTCCGCCGGGCAGTACGTCTGAGGTATCGGCGAAGCGCTCGTGGCGTTTGGGCCGGCGATTGTGGCGGCGGCCTGAGGCGTGGGGGGATAGGGGATAGGGGATAGGGACGGAACAGCGTTTATAACCAGCTTAAGTGCGTTTACGGGTTATGTCAGTTCACACAAATTTGGGAGGGCCAGTGCCAAAGGGGTTCTGGATTGTTTATCTTTTGTCTTCCGGGCCGCGCTGAGCGTCCGGCGCACAATTCGCGAGGAGGCGGGATGCGTAAACCACGACCCAACACCTACAACCCGGCGCAGGCGCTGCACTTGATCGCAGCGGATCGCACGGGTCTGCCCCTGAGTTGCCCGTCTTGTTCTGGACACATTGATCGGGATCCGGTGTCAAGTCCGCCGCCGCCCAACTCGCACGTGACGTTGAAGTGCACGAGCTGTGGACGGTTGGCCCGGTACATTGCCGGAGTGAACTGAGTTTTAGGTGAGTGATTTCGCATACAACAACGCCCCGATTCGGAATGTCCGATCGGGGCGTTCGTCGTGTGTTGCCCGCAGTCGCTCAGTGACTGATGGTGCCTTGTTTGCTGGTGTCGACATCGTCGGTTTGACCAGCTTTGAACAGAAATGCATCCATGTTACGCGTGAGAAATTGCCGCGCTTGCGGATCCATCACGTTCAGTCCGTTGTGATTGATCAACATCGTTTGCTGTTTGAGCCACTGCGCCCAGCACTCTTTGCAGATATCGCTGACGATGCGTGTGCCGACCGCACCGGGGAACGGCGGCTTCTCAAAACCTTCGCGTGTCTGGCCACACCGGGCGCATGTAACATCAGCCATGTCTCGTCTTACTCGGTCACGCGCACGTGCGCGCCTTTGCGAGCATACTTCACTTCGGCCAATCCGAACAGTGAGAGCATCCTGATGTAGACCCAACCGATGTCAAACTCGAACCACCGGTGTGCAAATTTTGCCGAATGCGGATCGGCGTGATGATTGTTGTGCAGCTCCTCGCCACCTAACCAAATGGCGATGGGCGTGATGTTGCGGCTTTCGTCTTTCACGTCGTGGTTGCGATATCCGAAGGCATGACCGACGCCGTTGAGTACTCCGGCCGCCCACAGCGGAATCCAAATCATCTGCACGCCCCACACGAGCGGCCCAACGAAGAAGCCAAACAGGTATACGTCGATCGCCAGCATGAGAATGATGCCGAGTCCGCTGCGTTTGTCGAGCAGGTGTCGCTCGAGCCAATCGTTTGGGGTGCCTTTGCCATACTTTTCCAGGACACCGGGCTGACGCACCGTGTTGCGATAATAGAAGGCGCCTTTGAGCAGAATGTTGCGCAGTCCTTCCATCAACGGGCTGTGCGGATCGCCTTCACGATCGGCAAACGCATGATGTTTCCGATGGCAGGCCACCCATTCCTTGGTGCGCGTCGCAGTGGTGAGCCACAACCACACACGCATCGGGAGTTCGGCGATGAAATGAAAGCGCACGCCACGATGGGTTTGCGCGCGGTGCAGGAACAGCGTCACGCACACATTGGTGAGGTGACCGGCGATGACGATGAACAGCACAGGTTTCCACCAGTCCGTTCCCCAACTTCCAAACTCGGGCATCTACAGCACTCCTGAAAGACACGGGCTAGACTGCACCAATGTTGGGTGCAAGAATTGAAAGTTAGCCCGATGAACAGCGCACGCTACCCTGCGTCGGTTCCCGGTGCGTGGACGGGTGTGGCGCGAGCGGTCAGCTGTAGCGGGCGAAGCGTACCACAGTCAACCACACCAACGGACGCGGATAGAAACGGAAACAGCGGCCAGCTCTCGGATACAACGACCCCAATAAAAAGAATTTGCTG
>JAYTTR010000409.1:0-19451 GCA_043744935.1 Gemmatimonadaceae bacterium | reverse complement strand
ATTGGACCAAATTGGGTAAAGGATCATCGCGTCCGACCGATATCGCTGTGGGGCCGCAACTCGAACGGTTGCGCGGAACGCCCATAGTGTGCGTGTACGGTACTGACGAAAAATAGTCAGGTTGTCGCGACGCGCCTGTTGGATTGGTGCGCAAAGCAATGCGTGCGGGCGGGCATCATCTTGATGGCGAGATTAAAGCGCTGGTGCTCGATATTCTCACGCTGTTGGAGGTGCGTCGGTAGATCGAACGCGGGAACCTGCGCCGCCTGTACGTAGAAAGTCGGCAAATTCGTGCGGGAGTTCGGCGTCAAGAACCGCGCGTGCGGCGAGTTCGATATCGTACTGCACGCGCACAAAATTCACCTTCGTGCTGGCGGCGCACATATCAAGCTCGACATAGCACGCCCGTGCGTCGCCGTCTTTCGGGCGTCCGACGGAACCAGTGTTCACGAAGTGCATGCCGTCAACTTCTCGATGCCACGGTTTGTGCGTATGGCCAAAGCAGAGCACATCGCCAGCCGTCAGTGATGCCTGTCGCGCCATCTTGAGCAGGAATGCGTCTGAACGATCTTCAGTCACGTACACAAGGTTGTTGACTGGCGTTGCGTGCACGAGCACGACGGTCGGCCCCGCACCGTGTCCTCCGAATGGTCGCAAGTCTATTCGGAAGGGCAGCGCACCCAGATACGCTTTTGTCTTCGCCGAGACATGCGCACGCGTCCATTCGTAGCTGATGTGCGCTAACGCTTCTTGTTGCGGGCTCTCGGAACGACAACCGCAGTGCTTGTAGTCCGCTGCCACGGTACTGTCGTAATTGCCTGCAACTCCAGAAATCTTCGCGGCACGCAATGTGTCCACCACCTCGTTTGGCCACGGACTGTAGCCGACGAGATCACCGAGATGATACGTCGCGTCGAGGTCGCCCCGTCGCGCGCGAATGTCTCGAAGCACCGCATCGAGTGCCGGTAGGTTGCCGTGCACATCGGACAACAGAGAATAGTGCATTTGGCTTCCAGCGGTTACGGACAGCAGTCAGGACCGCAACACGATTTCGCGACAAGTGTCGTCGCAGGTTTTGTTGCGCGTACAAACGCCGCCATAAACTTTCCGTCGATCTCAGACATAGTGGCATCCACGTCCACGCCAGCGTCGGCCAGAAAGGTCCGCGCATCTTCGCTTTTGTAAACGCGCGTCGGCTCAATGCTCACGTCAATAAAGCCCGCATTACGCAATAGGCGTTCAAATTCGCGCTCCTCAAGTGCGCCGGCAACGCAGCCAATCCACAGTTCCATGTTACGCTTGACAGCGGCCGGAATTTCGCCACGCACCACGACATCACTCACGGCAAATCGACCATGTGGCTTCAGCACACGAAATGCTTCGGTCAACGTCTGCTGTTTGTCGCCCGAAAGATTGATGACGCAGTTCGAGATGATTACATCCACTGAATTGTCCGGTAGTGGAATGTGTTCAATGCGCCCCTTGAGAAATTCGACATTCTCGACGCCCGCCTCCGTTGCATTTTGCCGCGCGAGGACGAGCATGTCGTCCGTCATGTCGAGGCCATATGCTTTGCCGGTCGGACCCACGCGTCGCGCAGACAAGATGACGTCAATGCCGCCGCCAGATCCGAGATCGAGCACAACGTCGCCTGCGTTGAGCGTCGCGAGCGCCGTTGGATTGCCGCAGCCGAGTGACGCGAGTACCGCGGACGAAGGAAGCACGTCGCTTTCGCCGTTCACGTACAGATTCGACGTGATTGGATCAACAGTCCCGTTGAATGCCGCGCCGCCGCAGCAGGAACTGAGTGGACCACATGTGGTGGGTGCTTGTTGCTGAAGAACGCGCCGCGCCGCATCGCCGTACTTGTCCTGAACGAGTTGCGTGAGGTCGGATTGCAAGGGTAAAGCGGTCATCGTTACTCCATCAATAAAGGTTGATGCGTTACACGTGAACCATCAAAACAATCAACCGCAACAGCTGCCGATGAGCGGTAACCGCGTGCGACCCGCAATCATCGCAGGACGAAGGCTCACCAAAAGATCATGCGCCTCGGCGAGTCGCTCCGTCGCGATGGCGTAATAGGACCAGCGGCCCTCCTTTCGATGCAATAGCAGACCCGCGTCGCGCAACACCTTGAGATGGAACGACAGGCGCGATTGCGCGGCATCCAGTTCATCCTGCAGCTCGCAGACGCAGCGTTCGCCGTTGCGCAGGAGCTGCAGCACCGCGATGCGCGTTTCATCCGAGAGCGCATGAAAGAGCACTGCGGTTTGCGCGCGATGTCGCGTGGCGGATCGAGTCAGCACAGAAGGCATGCCAAACAATACACCAACTAAAATTGATATGTCAAGTGCGGCGAGACGCGCGCACCACGCTACCGAACGCTGTCGGACGCAGCAACTCCGCGTAGCAGTGGCACACGCAAGCGCTGACCAGCACGAATATCACCGCTTGGCAACTGATTCAATTGTTGCAATACATCCGGCGACGTGCGAAAGCGTCGCCCGAGCCCAGTGAGCGTTTCGCCGCGCTTCACGACGTAGGTGGTATACTCGGCGGCGGGTGGTGGCGGCGGACGCGTGGCCGCCGCAAGGGCCTCGACTGAAAGTGTGGCTTCGCGTCGGGCGGCGGCGCTTGCCTGGGACACGGCCAGTGCACCGCTCCACTCGTCGGCCGAAACAATGAAGTCCACTTCCGCGACTGGAGTGCGCAGCACGAGTCCACGCCCCCAGCCGCGAATGATTGTTCTTGGTTCGAGAATAAACGCCGCATCGTACGGATAGCTCTCGACCAACAATTCGGCGGGGCCGTCGTCGCGCGGGCGCAAGAGTGGTGTTGGAGGTGCGCCCACGTACAGCAGTCGCTTGTCTGTCGCGACCAATATCCCAAACGATTCACGCCACACATCCGTCCATCGACGTTGCGACGCGAACGCAGTCGCAACGAGATGTTCGTCAGCACCGATCAGAGCGCGCACCTCGCGTTGCGCCGCATTGCGTGCCTCGCGTCGTGCGCCGATTGGTGGCACGATCGCAGCGGCAGCGACCAATGCGGCCACGCCGATCAGCGCAGTGCTGCTCGTCAGGGCGATGAAGACGCGGGCCAACATTCGTCGCTGCCGCATGGGCGGCGCGGCCACTCCGGGGCGCAGCCACCGTCCGCTTTTCGATGTGGCTGGAGACGTCAATTCCGGAGTCGGCGTCGGTACCGCGAGCATAGGATTGACCATGAGTAAAGATGGCATCTAGGACACCTAGGGCGGCAGATTTTGAGGAAACCGTGGTTGGACCCCTTGCCAATACGTATTAGCAACGTTTTATTCGCTCCCTATGCCTGCTCCCTCCCTGGGCCGACGCGTCACCGTTCATGACGTCGCCGCCCGCGCCGGTGTCTCCCAACCCACGGCGTCGCTCGTCCTCTCGAAGCACCCACGGGCTCGCGTCGCTGCCACCACACGGCAACGCGTTCTCGAAGCGGCCGCCGAACTCGGCTACCGCCCAAACGTCGTCGCGCGGTCGTTACAACGTCGTCGCTCGTTTGCCCTGGGCATCATCGTTCCTGATGTACGCAACCCGTTCGTGGCCGACGTCATCATCGGCGCCGAACGCGTGGCGGCAGACGCGGGATACGCCGTGTTGCTCTGCGATCAATCGGCGCGTGACGTCGTACAACATCTCGAAATTCTTCGTGCCCGCCAAATTGACGGCGTGCTGCTCGACGCCGTCGGCGCCGCGTCACTCCCCGACAATGCACTTGCCGATTTGAATGTCGTGCTGATCGACGAACCGTCCGAACGCTGGCCGGGCGTTGCCACCGATGCCATCGCTGCGGGTCAGTTGGTCGCCGAGCATTTGTTGGCGCACGGACATCGTGAAATTGCGTTTGTTGGCCCGGCCGCCGATGTGCATGCGTTTCGCATGCGCGAGCGGGGATTTGTCATGCGGTTGCGCGAGGCGGGCGTGCGCATGAGCAGCGAGCGATTGCGTCGAGCCTCGGCGACCGTCGCTGGTGGACGTGACGCCATGCGACGATTGCTCGCGCAATCGACGCGACCAACCGCAGTCTTTTGCGCGAATGATCTCATGGCGATCGGCGCGCTCAAGCAGTGCCTGATCAGTGGACTGCATTTACCGACCGATCTATCCGTGGTCGGGTGCGACGACATTGAACTGGCGCGCTATGTCACGCCCGAATTATCGACCGTCGCAATTCCGGCCCGCGAGCTCGGTGCGCGTGCGGCCCGTCTGCTGTTGCAATTGATCGACAACACGACAACACGACCGATGTCGACTCGACTCCTGCCGGTCCGATTTATGGCGCGCGGTTCGTCAGGCATCGTCCCACAACAGGGAGCAGTCTGATGCAGCCCATCATGGCGATGCGTCACGCGATCATTTCGGGCACCGGCAGTTATGTGCCGCCGCGGGTCGTCACCAACGCTGAACTGTCGGCGCTACTCGGCGAAGACATCAATCCCTTTGTCGCCGGGACGTTGGGTATCAGCGAGCGGCGTTGGTGCGCGGCCGATGAAGCGACGAGCAACATGGCAACCATCGCCGCTCAACGCGCGATGGAAGCGGCAGGTGCGACAGCTGGGTCGATCGATCTGCTTATCGTGGCGACTGATACGCCCGACTATATCGCACCGTCGACGGCGGCGGTGGTGCACGGTCGCCTCGGCGTTTTGAATGCCGGTACGTTCGATCTGAATGCAGGCTGCGCGGGTTTCGTCACCGCGTTGGATGTCGCGTGGAAGTTTCTCCGTGCGGACGATCGCTATCGCAAAGTGTTGGTGGTGGGCGCGTACGCTATGTCCAAATACTTGAATCCGCGCGATAAAAAGACACTCACCATCTTTGCGGACGGTGCAGGCGCCGTCGTACTTGAAGCAAACGACCAGCCTGGTATTCTCGCTTCGGAATTGTTTGCCGATGGTCGCTATTGCCACGGCATGGGCGTGTTTGCAGGGGGCACCCGAACGCCGATCACGCACGACATTCTCACTGAAGACGTGCAGCAGCACCTGCGCTTCGTCCAGAAGTATCCCGCGTCGGTGAACGAAGCAGGATGGCCGCGTATCGTGCGGTCCGTGTTATCGCGCGCGAACGCGTCGATCGATGACGTTGGCCTGTGGCTGTGGACGCAGGTGAATCGCTCCACGATTGACGTGGTGATGCGCGAGCTTGGGCAACCGGTCCAGCGTGCGCACACGATCATGCACAAGTGGGGCTACACCGGATCGGCCTGTCTGCCCATGGCGCTCGATGACGCGGTGCGCAGTGGGCGCGTACACGATGATGAACTGATCGTGCTCACCGGCTCGGGAGCTGGACTGACGATGGGGTCGGTCGCGTTGCGCTGGCGGAACGTGCAGCGCACACCGGATGGTGAGCGATGAATACGATGCGATCAGCAGATGTACCAGTCGTGCATGTGCTCATGGAACGCGCGTCGGCAACACCGGATGCGATGGCCTTCGCGGTATTTCCACGCGGTGCAACGTCCGCCACGCGCACGATCACGTGGCGCGAGTGGTATGAATCCTCGCGTGCCGCAGCGGCAGCGTTACTCACACTTGACGTCCGGCCCAATGATCGCGTTGCCGTACTGGCTGGCAATCAACCGATGTGGCCCATCGTCGACATGGCGATTCACATGATCCGTGCCATTGGTGTCGGCATCTATCCAACAAGCGCGCCTTCGCAAATTGAGACGCTACTGATTGACTGTGGGGCCACCGTGATCGTGACGGATTCTGCCGAGCATCTGTCGACGCTACACGCGATGCGCGCTCGCTTGCCTCAATCGCTCACGATTGTGCATGACGTCAATGCGCCGACGACGTTGGACGACGTGCCTGATGGGCACGACTGGACGGCATGGTGTGCGGAAGGCGCGCATCGTCTCGCGAATGATGGTACGATCTCCGCAGCGCTCGACGTGCGGTTGAATTCGTTGTCGCCAGATGATGTCGCCGCATTGATCTACACGTCCGGATCCACAGGCGAACCGAAAGGCGCATGCATCTCGAATCGCTATTTGTCCGCTTCGGCCGCCTCGATTTGCGACGTACTCAAACTCGGCGCGACGGATCGATCGCTGTCGTTTCTTCCTTTCTCACATGCGGCAGAGCGCGTGTTTGGTGAGTGTACGCGCATTTGGGCCGGCATGTCCGCGGCACTCATCGAAGATCCGAGCGATCTGTTTGTGGTCGCGGCGAATTTCAATCCAACGTTGTTTGCTGGGCTGCCGCGTATTTTCGAACGGCTATACGAAGCCGCTGAGGTAGCGCGTCGCACTGGGAATGACGAGCGCACCGCCATTACCTCGCGAATCGGCACGCAGTGCCGTCTGGCAACATCTGGCGGTGCAACTTTGCCTGCACATGTCGCGCAAGCGCTCGCAGCGCTTGGTCTACCAATCCTCGCCGCCTACGGTCAAACAGAACATTTGTGTGTGGCGATGAACCGGCCGACGGACCCGCATTGGGATACGGTCGGTGCGGCAATGCCCGGAACAGCACTGCGTGTTGCAGAAGATGGAGAACTGCTCGTTCGTCGGAGTGCACTCACGTTTACCGGATATTTCGGTAAACCTGGAGAAACGCGCGCAGCGTTTACCGAGGATGGACTGTGGTTACGCACGGGTGACCTCGGGGCTGTGGATGGTCACGGATTGCTGCGGATCACGGGCCGGCTGAAGGAAGTGATCGCCCTGTCCAATGGACGTAAAATTGCGCCGCTGTCCATCGAGAGCTCATTGACGGCCACTCCCTATATCGCGCATGCTGTGTGTCACGGTGAAGGTCGCAAGTATCTCACCGTCCTACTCTCTTTACGGCATGACGTTGTGCGTGCGTGGGCACGCGAACATGCCGTGCACAGCCCGTGGTCGGCACTAGTTCAGAACGTGCAGCTGCGCTCGGAACTGCAGCACGCCGTTGATGCGGTGAATGCAACGTTGGCGAAAACTGATCGCATCCAGGCGTTCATGGTCACTGATCGAGAATTTACGGTCGACGGTGGCGAACTCACGCCTACGCTGAAGGTGGTTCGAAGCGCCATCGCCAGCCGTTTCGTCGACACGTTCAACGAGATGTATTCATGATCGCCAGCGAGTTAGTCGCACATGCATCAGGTGTGCGTACCGGCGCACTGCGCCTTGTTGCGGTCGGAGCGAGCGGGATCGCGGTCGCCAACACGAGTGCGTTTGGCGGCGTCACGGTTGCGCGTTGGGGGCTCGTTTACACGATTGGGCTCGGCGCCGTCGTGATCATACTTCCCGCAGCACTCATAAACTCGATGGGTGCTTGGGTGATGGCGAAGCGCTTACGACTTCGTGCCGAAGTACGCGAAATGATCACGATTCCAGACGCTATTGCCGCACGTTTGGATTCGCGGGTCGCGCAGCGACTGGCAGGACTCGCCATCGTGCCTGCGGTGGTCGGATATATGGCCACGAATCTTCTCGCACTCGGCCCCGTCATCGACGCAATCTTCCGGGTAAATCACGGCGCAGCGATCTGGATCGGCACGGTAGTCGCACTCGCATACGCGGCGTCCGGTGGTATTCTGGGATTGTTCGCGTTGACGCGTGTTCCGTCACTCGCCATTGGATTGAAGTGGCAAGGTGCGACCCGCGCTGGCGCCGTGTGTTCGATCGCGACGGGATTGATCACCACACTCACGCTCGAATCGCTGGCCTTTTTCAAAGTATTTGCATCCCCCGTGGGAGTAACAGCGACGGCTATCGCACTTGTCGCGTCGTTACTGGTGTTGTTCGGCGTGTCATGGTTGACCAGACACACGGCAGCCGCGACGCTCGCGGCCGATGTGCGTGCAGTTATGGAGGCATAGCGCGGATGCAAGACCTTTTGGCGGTAGATCGTTTCGCCACTCTCGCAATTGGCGACAGCGCGTCATCTGCGAAAAGTGTCACCGACACCGATGTGGTGTTGTACGCTGCCGTGACCGGCGATCTCAATCCCATGCATGTCGATGAAGCAATTGCGGGTGCCTCGCGCTTCGGTGCGCGCATCGCACACGGCATGCTGACTGCCGGTCACCTGTCAGCGCTCATGGCCACTCAGTTACCCGGTCCAAGCGCGGTGTACGTGTCTCAGAATTTGCGGTTCGTGAGACCCGTGCGCATCGGGGACGTGATCACATCACGTGTCGAGGTCCGTGAACTTTTTCACGCAAAGCGCATTGTGCAACTCGCCACGACATGCACCAATCAACATGGCAAAATCGTACTCGACGGCGTCGCCATGATCCTTGTTCCGGGAGAGGTATTGTGACGTCCACGCGCCGGGTTCCGCACGCTTTCGCGAGTCACGTTTTGCAGCACCGTCGTCCACGTTCCATTCATTTTGGAGGAGTTCGTATGTTGTCTGCCTTCCGCCGCACCATGTCCACCGTAATCGGCCTCGCATTACTGGCAATGCCAGCGCTGGTTGCCGCACAATCTGGCTCCGTTTCGGGTCTGGTTCAGGACAACGCCAAGGTGCCGTTGCCAGGCGCGCAAGTGTCGTTAGTGGGTACACGTTTCGGTGCGACATCGGGGCTTGATGGTCGCTATCACATGACTGGTGTGCCCGTTGGCAGCTATTCCGCACGCGTTCAGCGGATTGGCGCCAAAGCGAAAAGCATCGAGAATGTGACGATCTCGGCAAATACCGATACGAAGCTGGATATTGAACTGGTGGCAACGGCGCTGCAGCTTGGTGGCTACGTGGTGTCGGCGTCGCGACGCGTAGAGAAGATCACGGATGCGCCGGCCACGATTACGCGTATTGACGCAGAGCAAATTCGATTTTCCGTTGGCAATTCGTTTACCGCCGCGCTGAAAGAAGTGAAGGGCGTTGACTTCTTCCAGACGGGCATTGCTGCTGCGGGCATTAACGCGCGTGGATTCAACAGCGCGTTCAACAACCGGATGCTGCAGATGGAAGACAATCGCATCGCGGTGCTTCCAGAAAACGGGCTGCCGGTGGGCGTATTCACGACGATTCCGAAAGTGGATATCGCGGGAGTCGAAGTCCTGATCGGACCGGGCGCCGCACTGTACGGACCGGATGCATCCAACGGCGTGGTTACGCTCCTCAGCAAAGATCCAAAGCAGTATCAAGGGCTGACGCTGGAAACATCGATTGGTTCGAACGGCGGCAATGTGGGCAACACGTTTGAATACAATCCGGGACACGTGAGCTATTCTGACGTGCAAGGTCGGTACGCAGGAGTCGTTGGGCACCTAGGTTATAAAATTACGGGCGAAGCGCTTTCGGCAAACGACTGGCAAAACGAGAACAACTATGCGCCGGTTGCTCCGCGCACGACACCCTCGCCCGAAATCAATCCGGACTGGAGTACCAGCTATCGTCGTGCAGCAGGGGCGTTGGTGTACTACTTCGACAACGGTGGTCGACTGGAGTACCAAGCGGGTGCGAGCAAGAGCAACGGCATCGGCGTGACGAGCGCCGGACGGAACCAATTGAAAAACTGGGGCTATTGGAATCAGCAGATTCGTTTCACGTCCGATCATTGGTTCGCGCAGGCGTATGCAACACGTTCGCTATCCGGGCAAACCTTTGCGTTGAACGGTTTTTCCACGAATCGATTGGCGCCCCGTCTGGCGGCGGTCACCGACGATTCCGTGAAAACGATTTCCTCGTTTCCGGCTGATGGTCGATTGATGGCTGGCGAAATTCAGTACAACATCACGGTGCCCGCAATCTTCAACACGCGCTTTGTGACGGGCGTGCAAGTACGTCGGGACCAGGTGAGTTCGCACCGCGTATGGTTGACGGATGCGCTCACCAAAGAAGACATCATTCTCAAGCAAGTGGGCGTGTACGCGCAAACCGAAACAAAAATCAATGAGCAGACAAAACTGGTGTTCGGTGCACGCTACGACAATCCGGAATTCTATGCTCCGCAGTTCAGCCCGAAGGCCGCGTTGCTCATTTCGCCGGATGAAAACACCACCTTCCGTTTCACCTTCAATCGCGCGTTCAAGTCGCCTTCCATTTTAGCGACCAACTTTTTCTTCCGCGACTTCAGTCCCAGTGTTGGTGTCTTTGGAAACAAGGACGGCACCACAATCAAAGACGCGACTGGCAACGTGACGCGCACGTTTGATCCGGTAGTACCCGAGTTGAACAACACGTTTGAAATTGGCTACAAGTCTGTTATCAAGGACCGGTTGTACGTCGATGTTGCTGGCTACGTCTCAAGGTACACGTCCTTTATCAGCCCACTCGTCGTTGTGGCCAATCCGTTTGCAGGATCGTTCGCGTACAACACAAAAACGAACACGAAATACACCAATGCGGCCGGCGCAGAGCAGATCGCCTTGACGTACTACAACCTCGGCAAGGCCACACTGTCGGGCATCGATGCGGGCGCACGGTTCGCAATTACCGACAACATCAATTTATCTGGCACCATGAGCGTGCTCAAACTCGACTCGATTATTCAAAAGCCGGGTGATCCATTCGAGGCGACTGCCCTGAATAGTCCGACACAAAAGGCCACGATCGGCATGGACGCCAAGAATGGCCCCTTTGCGACGTTCGGCGGATTTACGTTTCGCTACGTCACCGACTATCAGTTCAACTCTGGTGTGCACAATGGTCGCATCCCGGGCTTGATGACGTTCGACTTCAATGTCGGGAAACGGATCAATTCCGGTACGACCATCAATTTCTCGATGCAGAATCTGTTCGCCTGCACCAGCGGTACCACCACGCCTCCGTCCTATCTCGGTGCAACGCGACCGGCGCTCTACTCGCAAGGATGGGGTTGCGGTTTTGGACGGAAACATATTGAACTGCTCAACATGCCGGCGTTGGGTTCGATGGCATTCCTTGGCGTGCGCTTCGACCGCTAGCACCACCACGTTTCATTTCCCCTCGCGTTTACGACAACGATGACGCATGCGCCTTCAATCGTGGATGTTTGTCAGGCTCGTCGCGGGAACGTCGTGCGCTTTCACGAACGTTTCTGAGCGACGTCGCACGGGTGAGAGACGCATGACATCGTCAACTGATGGACAGATTCTGACCGGACGGTACACGGGCGCGGCCGGATCGCGCCCGTGGCGTTTGTTTATTCCGAGCACGTTCAATCAATCGAAGCGTGGCACGATGTTGGTGATGCTGCACGGCTGCACGCAAAACGCGGACGACTTTGCACGCGGAACTCGTATGGATGTGATCGCGGAAGAGCAGGGCTTCCTCGTGCTCTATCCAGAGCAAGTGCCCGAGGCGAATCCGCGCGGCTGTTGGAATTGGTTCTCCCCCGGGCATCAACGGCGAGGTGCGGGGGAACCAGACATACTGTCGGCGCTCATTCATCAGATTGGCGCGCAGTATGGCGCAGACGAAGCGCGAGTGCATTTGGTCGGCGTCTCGGCCGGTGCGGCCATGGCTGGCCTGCTCGCCGTGGCATGTCCACATCAGTTTGCGTCACTCTCCATGGCTAGTGGCATGTCGTGGCGTGCCGCGAGTGATGTGCCGAGCGCGCTAAACGTCATGCGCAGTGGAGCGGGAGTGAGTGCAGCAACGGCTCAGCAAATGATTGCCGCGATGGGCACCGGTGCGCGTGCTGTGCCAACCTTGGTTATTCACGGCGACAAGGATGCTGTGGTCAATGCGAAGAACGCCGATGAAGCTGCAGCGCAGTGGGTGGCCGTACACACACAACTGCGGGACGACGCCGGACTGCCAATGCTCGTGACTGACGTCAGGGCTGCATCGCGTACCGAGCTTGGGTATCGGGTGCAAGAGCAATCGTGGCGAGACAATCGTGGTCGTGATATCGTCACCGTAGTACACATTGGCGAATTGGGGCACGCGTGGTCCGGCGGATCACGGAGCGGCACGTTCACGGACGAAAAAGGACCTGATGCAAGCCGAATGATTGCGGCGTTTTGTGCACGCCATCCAATCGTTGCGCCACCACTACACCAATAGTGCGAATGCGCCGATCATGACTGCGCTCTTCGATCCCGTTGCGTGGTGGGGACGTGTTGATGGTCGTCGCACCGCTTTGGTCGAAGCCTCAACTGGGCATCGCCACACGTACGCAGAACTGCATCAAAGTGCGGAGCGATGGAGCGCAGTACTTGCCGAACATGGAATTGCGCATGGAGATCGGGTCGCCGTGCTGGCGCAAAATCGAGTAGAGTTTATTGCGCTGCTCTTCGCTTGTATTCGACGTGGCGCGATGTTGGTCCCCCTCAACTGGCGACTCTCGGCCGTTGAGTTGGCGCGCGTATTTGCCAACGCGACACCACGGCTCCTGTTTGGTGAATCACAGTATCGTGAACTCGCCACGCACGCGCTCGCCGGTGCGGGGCTCGCCGCGATGCGGTTCATCGATTTTGAGGATGATGTACCAACGCTGCTGAGCGATACAGACATGTCTCGTGCAAACGCGAAGCCGGAACGTGACGCCCAGGATTCGACGATGCTGCTGTACACATCGGGTAGTACCGGTATGCCGAAGGGTGTGATGGTCACACATCGCCAACTGCTCTGGAATGCCATCGCCACTACCACCGCGTGGGCGCTCGGCGCTGACGACGTTGGTCCTGCCGCTACGCCATTCTTTCACACGGGTGGTTGGAATGTCTTCACTACGCCGCTGTTGTTTCGTGGTGGGACAGTATTGCTGACGCATGGATTTGAACCGGCCAGCTACCTCGAAACGCTGCATCATTTTGGTGTGACGGTCACGTTCGGCGTGCCAACGCAACTCGCGATGCTCACGCAGCAACACAACTGGGGACGTCCACTGCCGTCGTTGCGATGGTTTATTGCAGGTGGCGCACCTTGCCCACAGCGACTGAAGGATGCAGTACGCGCCGCTGGTTACAACTTTCGTGAAGGATATGGCTTAACGGAGTGTGGTCCCAATTGCTTCGCCACCAACGATGACACCGCGAAAGCGTTTGAGGGCTCGGTGGGATGGCCGGTGCCGTATCTCGAAATGCGACTGCGTGGCGATCAGGACGAACTGGTCACCGATGACATGCTTGGCGAGCTGGAACTGCGTGGACCGCAATTGTTTGGTGGCTATTTTGGTCAACCAACGCAGACGGCCGAAGCGATGACTGACGACGGTTGGTTTCGTACAGGCGACCTCGCCATTCGGAACGCAGATGGTGTCTATGCCATTCGCGGACGTCGCAAAGAGATGTACATCTCCGGTGGCGAAAACGTCTTTCCGGGAGAGGTCGAAGCGGTGCTGCTGGAATGCGCCGGTGTGGCAGAAGCGTCGGTCATCGGCGTAAACGATGCGCACTGGGGTGAAGTGGGTTGCGCCATTGTCGTACGTAGCGATGCAACGCTCAACGACATCGTCCTCCTCGCTGATGCAAGGACGCGACTGGCGGGATATAAAGTGCCAAAGCGCGTATGCTTTGTTGACGCAATTCCGCGGCTTGGATCGGGCAAGGTGGATCGGCGCGCGCTCTCGGACATGTTAGCCGCCGCACAATGACCGAACCGCCACTTCTCGAACATTTAATTGCGAAAGGCTCAACCGTTCATAGTACGCTGATATTTCTCGAGTCACGATTGGACAGCGCGAGCGTCGCGAAAATTCTGGGTGCATTGGATAGCAACACCCGCGCCGCGCTCGTGACCGTCGGGCCCACCGACGAGCTGCCGTACGCGTACCTCGTCGAGCTCTGGCGCTCGGCCGACGCGCACCTCTCCGCAGCGGACGCGAAGTGGGCAGAAGCATCAGGTGCGTTTTCGATCGACTCGCTGGGCGTGCAATTGTACGGCGGTATTTTGCGCAAACCAACACCGCGCGAATTTCTCACGCAAAGCGTGTCGTTGTTCCGGCTGTACTATCACCCCGGTGACATGGAGGTCGTGGAAGACGTGCCGGGCCGAGTCGTTTTACGGTTGGATGGGTTCGATCCGATCACGCGCATTTTCTGTGACCGGCAAACCGGCGGACTTGGTCGCGCCATCGCGTTGGCTGGCGGGGTTGACACGCGCGTGCGTCACGTCCGCTGCTGCATTGACGGCGATGCGTTTTGCGAATGGGAACTGCAGTGGAAGGACTAGCTGCGGGGTGATCGCGCGCGCATCCTTCGCAGCGCATGCAACAGCTCGATCTCTTCCCCGTCACGCCGATTATCGACGTGCTCGACCCGCGTACCGTCGTTGGTCCGCAGACCTCGGTCGAACATGTCGTGCGCGTGCGCTTTCGTCCCAATGATGCGCCGCACTTGGTTTTTCATGATCGACACGGCTGGTATTGCGATATTCATGGGCCAACGTGTCCGGCCGTTGCGCTGGCGCGCCGGTAGCATGATGCACTCACAGTGCGCTTGATCTCCGCGTGACCGATGTCAACGCCCCGCTGTGGTCGCCCTCAGCGCGTGCTACGCAGCAGACGCGAATGTACGCGTTCCTGCATGCGCTACGCGAAACGGGCGTCGTGCCGAGCGCGGTCCAAACTACGCACGATTTGCAACGGTGGTCGGTCCAGTATCTCGAAGTGTTTTGGGCAGAAGTATGGCGCGCCGCCGATATCCTGGCGGACGGACCTGGTCCGTCACACGCTCCGTGGCGTGAGGTATTGAGCGGTGCCAATCGGATGGCGCCACCCAGCCCAACACTCGGCCCCGCGTGGTTCACTGAAACACGTCTGAACTTTGCCGAACACTTGTTGCGACGTCGCGACGATCATGTCGCCATCGCCGCGTGGAATGAATCCGGCGCCTACGCACACATCACATTTGCCGAACTCGCTACGCGTGTTGCTCAGACGACGGCAGCATTGCGTGACGCAGGCGTTGGCGTAGGAGATCGCGTTGCCGGATATCTGCCAAATATTCCCGATGCAGTGATTGTCATGCTGGCCGCCGCATCCATCGGCGCCATCTGGTCATCATGCTCTCCGGACTTTGGTACAAAAGGTGTGCTCGATCGCTTTCGGCAGATCGAACCAACGGTGCTCGTCGTTGCTGATGGATATTGCTATGCCGGCAAGCGCATTGACTGCCTCTCGCGCGTGCGAGACATCGTGCCCGGTATTCCATCATTAAAAGCGGTGTGGGTCGTACCATATCTCGACGAGAATCCATCGTTCGAAGATATTCCATTGGCGGAGCGCATTGATCGTGTCCAGCAGCGCTACGCCAGGCACACCGTGCCAACGTTCACGCGGCTGCCGTTCGATCACCCGATTTACATCCTGTATTCGTCGGGAACAACGGGATTGCCGAAGTGCATGGTGCACGGCGCAGGCGGTACGTTGTTGCAGCACTGGAAAGAGTTGGCGCTTCATACCGACCTTCATGCGAACGATGTGCTGTTCTACTTCACGACGTGCGGATGGATGATGTGGAATTGGCTCGTGTCGGGGCTCGCGCTCGGTGCAACAATTGTGTTGTACGACGGTGCTCCGCTTGCGCCTGATCCGCGCATCCTGTGGCGAATGGCGCACGACGAGCGCATCAATGTGTTCGGCACAAGCGCCAAGTATCTCGCCGTTCTCGAAAAAGAGGGCATTGAGCCACACGCACAATTCGATCTCTCGGCGTTGCGTGCGGTGCTGTCCACCGGAAGTCCGCTCGCGGCGCACAGCTATGATTTTGTGTATCGGGCCATTGGGCACGACATCCGTCTGGCGAGTATTAGTGGTGGCACGGACATTGTGAGTTGCTTTGCGTTGGGCGATCCGATGGGTGCGGTATACCGCGGCGAGTTACAGATGCGCGGCCTTGGGATGGCCGTCGAGGTGTTCGATGAGAGCGGGCATCCAGTGCCGGGCGGTGGCGGCGCTGGAGAATTGGTCTGCACACGTCCATTTCCAAGTATGCCTGTTTCGTTTTGGAATGACATCAACGGAGCAGCGTATCACGCAGCCTATTTCGCATATTTTCCAGGAGTGTGGCGTCACGGGGATTGGGCAGAAATCACCGCACACGATGGACTGATTATTCACGGACGAAGCGACGCGACGCTCAACCCAGGCGGTGTTCGCATTGGTACCGCCGAGATTTATCGACAGGTAGAGCTGGCGCCGGAAGTGTTGGAATCAATTGTGGTCGAACACACGGTGGGCGACGGACTCTCGGCGGACACGAGAATTGTTCTCTTCGTGCGACTTCGTCCGGACGTCGTTTTAGACGGCGTGTTGCAAGAGCAACTGCGGCGACGCATTCGCGAACATGCAAGCCCGCACCATGTACCGCGCATTATCATCGCAGTCGCCGATATCCCGCGCACGATTAGCGGAAAAATCACGGAGTTGGCGGTGCGAGACGTTATCCATAACCGCCCAGTTCGCAACGTGGATGCACTGGCCAATCCTGAGGCACTGGCGCTCTTTCGGAATCTTCCCGAACTTTTGGGGTAGCAACCATTTGGTCCCGCTCTCCCCTCCTGCCGGAGTTTCTGTTATGCGTTCAGTTTTTCGCGCCCTCGCGTTCGTAGCGTCTGTCGCCGTGGCACCAATGCTCTCCGCCCAGGCCACCACGGCCAAGCCGGCGATGGCGATGCCGATGGGCAAGCACGCTGCCATGGCGCAAGTCGATATCAACACGGCGTCGTCGGCCGATCTAGAAGCGGTCAAGGGTATTGGGACGGTGTATGCGGCCAAGATTATCGCCGGTCGCCCGTATTCCAGCAAACTGCAGCTCGTGCAGAAGAAAATCTTGACGCAAGGTGTGTACGACAAAATCAAGTCGCATATCGTCGCCAAGCAGATGTAGACAGTGACACCGGTCCTGGCAGCGCACGTTGACTATGTTTTCTTTACGTGTGCTGCCAGACTGGTCGTTGTTCCGGGAGAAGCCATGACGCATTTGAAGAAGGGAGATGAGCGGGGGCGTGCCTGGATAGGTGCGCTGCCGCGTTCGCATATCTGAGTGCCGATCGATGGAGCGCTATCTGCTGTTCACTCCGTTACTCGACCCAATCCTCAGAGGACATCTGTCATGGCTACACTCGCAGCTCCGGAAGTGGGCGTCGCACACGACGCCTTCCCCATCAACGGCACCGACTACGTCGAGCTGTATGTGGGCAATGCCAAGCAGGCCAGTCACTATTATCGCACGGCTTTTGGCTATCAGCTAATCGCCTATCGCGGCCCGGAAACGGGCGTGCGTGATCGCGCCAGCTATCTGTTGCAGCAAGGCAAGATTCGCCTCGTGCTGACAACGCCACTCAATAGCGAGTCACTCATCGCAGCGCATGTGCAGAAGCACGGCGATGGCGTGCGTGACTATGCACTCTGGGTGGACGATGCGCGCGAAGCGTACGCCACCGCGCTCGCTCGTGGTGCGATTCCTGTGCATGCGCCAGTCGTACACAGCGACGCCGACGGCGAGGTGATCATCGCCGCAATCGCCACGTACGGTGACACCATTCATTCGCTGGTCGAACGCAAAAATTATCGCGGCTTGTTTCTCCCGGGCTTTCGCGCAGTGACGCCACGCTATCAACCTGCGGATGTTGGGCTCAAGTACGTTGACCATTGCGTTGGGAATGTCGAACTCGGTCAGATGAACCGGTGGGTGCAGTACTACGCCGACGTCATGGGCTTTCGCAATCTCATCACCTTTGACGACGAGGACATCAGCACAGAGTACTCGTCGCTCATGTCAAAGGTGATGGCCAACGGCGATGACAAAATCAAGTTTCCAATCAACGAGCCAGCCTCGGGAAAAAAGAAATCACAAATTGAAGAGTATCTTGATTTTTATGGTGGTCCGGGGGCGCAGCATCTCGCGCTGGCGACCGACGACATCATTGCCACCGTCACCGCCCTTCGAGACCGTGGTGTTGAGTTCCTGACAGCGCCCACCTCGTACTATCGCGAGTTGCAGGATCGCGTCGGCAGCATCGATGAGCCGCTCGCAACGCTTGAAGAGTTGGGCATTCTGGTAGACCGCGACCCTGACGGGTATTTACTGCAGATTTTCACGAAGCCCGTCGAAGATCGCCCGACGTTGTTTTTCGAAATTATTCAACGCAAAGGCGCCAAAAGTTTTGGGAAGGGCAACTTCAAAGCGCTCTTCGAAGCCATTGAAGCGGAGCAAGCGCTGCGCGGCAACCTCTGAGGCCATCATGCCAATCTACCACACGCTCGGATCTATTCCGCGCAAACGTCACACGGTCTTTCGACGACCGGATGGCGGATTATACGCCGAAGAGTTGATGGGCCACGAAGGCTTCGTCGGCACATCGTCGTTGCTCTATCACACCCATCCGCCCACGACCGTCAAGTCCGCACGGAAGTTGCGCGACATGGTGTGGGAGACCGACGACGACACGTCGCTGCGCCATCGACATTTTCTCACGTCGCGCGCCAAAAAGGGTGGCTCGCCAACGCTCGATCGCGTTCCCTTGCTGTTCAATAGCGACGTCGCCATGCTCTACGTCGAGCCGGACGAAATTGACGCGCATTTCTATCGTAACTCACAAGCGGACGAAGTGGTGTTCGTCGTCGAGGGCGTCGGCGTGCTCGAGTCGGTGTTCGGAGAGTTGCCGTACAAAGCGGGCGACTATGTGGTGATTCATCGCAACATTACGCATCGCTGGCGGCTCGACACGGCGGCCGGACCAACCAAGTTTGTCGTGTTCGAAAGTCGTGGCCATGTGCGCTTTCCCACGCGCTATCGAAACGATGTTGGGCAACTGCTGGAGGGAGCACCGTACTCCGAGCGCGACATTCAGCGTCCCGTGTCGTTGGCGCCTCGCGACGAGAAGGGCGATTTTCCGATTCTCGTCAAGCAGTACAACGCGTTGAATGAGCTCGTGCTCGATCATCATCCGTTTGATGTGGTCGGATGGGACGGCTATTTCTATCCGTGGATCTTCAGCATTCACGATTTCGAGCCAATCGTTGGTCGTATTCATCAACCACCGCCAGTCCATCAGACATTTCAAGGCGATGGCTTTGTCATTTGCTCGTTCTGTCCGCGACCGTACGACTTCGATCCGCACGCGGTACCGGCGCCATACAACCACAGCAACGTCGATTCCGACGAAGTGCTGTTCTACGCCTCAAGCGAATTTATGAGTCGCAAGGGCATCGAGTACGGATCCATCACACATCATCCCGATGGACTTCCACATGGCCCGCATCCGGGTCGAACAGAAGCGTCCATCGGCGCCAAGTACACCAACGAGTTGGCCGTGATGATGGACAGCTTCAAACCGCTCCGCGTGGCGAAAGTCGCCGGCACGATCGAAGACCTGACGTATCACAAGAGTTGGATCGAGGCGCAACACGCGCAGTTCAATCCACCAACATCCTGAGCCGCTGAGATCGAAGCATGCCACGTTTTTCAACTCGTTTCTCTGCCTTTCCTCCGTATCCGCTCGCGCACATACCGGCGCGAAAAAAAGCGTTGATCGACGCTGGGGGAGATGTGATCGACCTAGGGGCGGGTGATGCGGATCTCGCACCGCCACC
>JAYTTR010000408.1:0-5023 GCA_043744935.1 Gemmatimonadaceae bacterium | reverse complement strand
CAAGTGTTTTGGAGGCGCAGGGCACGCGGAGAAGAACAACAACACAAATGCCTAAATTAAAAATCAAATGGGAATTCGCTCTGTGGCAATCCGTCGGCGCGCTGTTCTCCGCGTGCTCCCGTGACGTCAACAGTCCAACAGTGATGCGAATTCGCAGGCGCGGCACTAATGTCTGGCATACCCTCACCAAAAGATACCTCGCCGTGCCCTCACCTGCTCCGCTCCGCCACTCCGCTGCAGTCACACTTCTGCTCTTCGCATTTGGGTCGCCGCTCCGTGCGCAGGCGCCCCGTGTCGACATTTATACGCCCGGTCGATTGACGCCCATGCAGCAAACCGCACGGGACATTTACAAGGAGTTGGTGGAGATCAACACCAGCGTCACCACCGGTAATATCACGAATGCCGCCATCGCGATGGCGAAACGATTCCGCGACGCTGGCATTCCCGAGTCGGACATCTTCGTCGGTGGCCCGCGACCGGAGCGGCACAACGTCGTCGCACGACTTCGTGCGAAAAATCCGGGTGGACGTAAACCGCTGTTGCTGCTCGCGCATCTCGATGTGGTCGAAGCCCTCAAAGCGGATTGGTCGCCAGAGTTTGATCCGTTCACGTTCACTGAACGAGACGGCTACTACTACGCGCGCGGTGTGAATGACGACAAGGCGATGGCCGCGATCTTTGTCGCCAATCTCTACCGCATGCGCGCCGAGGGCTACGTCCCTGATCGTGATATCATCATTGCGTTAACGTCGGACGAAGAAAGCGGCGCATTCAACGGCGCTGGCTGGTTGGTGGAACAGCACCGCGATTTGGTCGACGCGGGACTCGTGATCAACGAGGGCGCAGACGGCACGCTGCGCAATGGAAAGCCGCTCGCCAACAACATCGAGCTCGCGCAAAAGGTGACGACGAACTTCACGCTGCACGTGACAAATCGTGGCGGCCATTCGTCCGTCCCACGCAAAGACAATGCAATCACCACGCTCGCGGACGCACTCGCGAAAGTGGGACGCTACGACTTCCCGGTGCAAATGAGTGAGGTCACGCGCGCATTCTTTACGCAGACAGCGCGTGTCGAGACGCCGTCGATGGCGCGAGCGATGCGCGCACTCGTGGCCAACCCAACAAATGCAACGGCGCTTGCGGTCGTGACGGCCGATCGAGAATACAACACACTCCTGCGCACCACCTGCGTCGCGACGATGCTCACGGGTGGTCACGCCACCAATGCGCTTCCGCAATTGGCTGATGCTAATGTGAACTGTCGCATCTACCCTACCGAAACTGCGGAGACCGTTCGTCTCGCATTGGCACGGGTCATTGCAGACACAACCGTGCACGTCGTCATCAAAACACAACGCCCGTCCTCGCCACCGACGGCGTTGAGCCCAGCGTTTTTGGATGCAGTCACGCAGTCGACGAAAGAACTGTTTGGCGATATACCGGTGATCCTCACCATGCTAGCCGGAGCCACCGACTCGCGCTTCTTCCGGACACTTGGCATTCCCGCGTATGGCGTGTCGGGGCTATTCCTCGACCCGGCCACCGACGCACGCGCGCATGGACGTGACGAACGCATGCGCGTGCAATCCGTCTACGAAGGTCAAGAATTCTTGTATCGACTCACAAAACGGCTTACGTCCAACCCAACATCCGTGCCTTGAGTCGCGCGGATCGGCCGCGACACTACGAATTGGCCGTCGTGCCCAAGACTTCATTTGCGACCGTCAACGTTCTGCCATGCGCCTCGTGATCGGTGCACGCCGCTCCCCTCTAAAGACATTTCGCGCTGAAGTGCCGGAAGCCCGAATCGTTCTCGTTACTGGAGCGCGCCACTTTATTTTTCTCTCGCATGTAACTCAGGTGGCGAATCAGATGCGTACGTTTTCAACATCAGACGAGGCAGCGCGCGCGGTCAGTCGCCACGCAGATGCGCAGTGAAGCTCGCGAAGTATTTAGCAAACCTCGGCTACGGAAGTCGTCGCGACACTGAACGCCTCCTCACCGCTGGCCGCGTTACACGTGCCGACCATTCGCGGCTGCGGGAAGGTGACGAATGCGCGCACATGGACATCCGCGTTGACGGGAACCCGCTCGATCCGGAACTCGGCGTGGTTCTCTTGCTGCATAAGCCGACCGATTACGTATGCACGACAAAAGGCAGTGAGAAACTTGTTTATGAACTCCTACCGCCGCGTTTTTTGCTGCGCGCACCAGTCATTGCCCCAGTGGGCCGACTTGACCGGGAGACGTCGGGCCTTTTGCTGCTCACCGACGATGGCGCACTGAATCACCGCATCACCTCACCCCGAACGCACGTACCGAAGACCTATGACGTGCACCTGGCCGCCGATCTTCGTGGCGACGAGGCCGAGTTGTTCGAAAGCGGGTCGCTGGTGCTGCAATCGGAGTTGCATCCGTTGCTCCCGGCAACGTTGCACGTGGTGAGCCAACGTCACGTGCGCGTGACAGTGAACGAAGGTCGATATCACCAAGTGCGTCGCATGTTCGCGGCCGTCGGCAATCACGTGGTCGCACTCCAGCGGCTCAGCATTGGCCCGATCACGCTCGGCAACATGGTCGAGGGCGCGTGGCGTACGCTACTGCCCAACGAGGTCGCCCTGCTCCGTGCAGCAACTACAACTTCGACGCCGCGAGCACCTTGAAACGCGCGCCATCGTGCATCACGTGCACGTTCCCGAAGATATCGGACATCGCGCGCTCATACGGCAACGTGCGATTGGCAACCAGCATCATGCGGCCGCCCACGTTTAGCACGTGATGTGCTTCACGCATGAACTGTATCGGTACATCAAGCGCCGTCGCTTTCCCGACATGGAATGGCGGATTGCTTACCACCACATCGAATCGCTCATCACGCACGACATCAGCAATGTCGCTCTCAATAACCCGCGCTTGCGATTGGCCCGCGGCCGCCAACGTTCTTGATGCTGAGCGAACGGCTTCGATATCTGCGTCCACGAGCGACAATCGAGCACCGTTCGACAGTATGCCGGCCACCGCGCCGAGCGCACCGCAACCGCAACCAAGGTCAAGGACAGACTCGCCGGCTCTAATATCCATCACGCTTGCGAGTAACTCTGTTGCTTCGTCGAGATGCTCGGAGGAAAAGACGCCGGGTCGCGAGAATATCGTCATTGGGTGGTCGCGCAACGTGGTGCGCATTTCGTTGAATTGCCCTGCAGTAATAAGCGGATTGTCGAACAACGGATCGTGGAGCGAAGGCTCGTGCGTTTTTGTCGCGACGAGAATGCGATATCCACCACCGCTCGCGAGCACGTGCGCTTGTCCAAAGCGCTGCTCCATCAGTCGGGCCGCTGTCTTCACGCCTTCATTGGTTGCGCCTGCGATGTAGCAGCGCCCACCAGTGCGAAGCGCGTGATATGCATCGTGCAACAGGTGCAGTTGCGCCAACCGTTCGTGCGGAAGACGAATACACACCACGTCTGCCGTACCATCCACGAAAGCCTCGCCAACGCCTTGTTGCAAAAGCACCGTTGCATTGATCGCGTCGTGCATCGCCAGCGTGCGGCGCGCAGCTTCGGCCGATATCACATTGCGATCTGTCAGCAACACTTGGCTCGCCTGTCCGGTTGTCGCGGCCACGACGCCGAACAGCGCGTTACCGCAATTCAGATATGCGACCACATCGCCCGGCGACACCATCGCATGCTCAGCCAACAAAAGCGCACCGGCATCTTGTCGCCCGTGACCGATCAGGCCCGGCTTTGTTGCTACCGCAACAGCGCGCCCGCTGACATAAGCAACGTCACGCTGCCATGTGCGATACGAAAGGTCGGCCTGATTGTGCGGTAAGTTGGGCATTCACACATGATACCTCACCCTCCGCTCGCCTGACCAGCCACGTCGCGGCCAATGGAATCGAGCACCATACGCGCTAACGCCGGATGTGTTGGATCAAACGACGGATTGACTGCGAGAGCACGTTTTAGGAGAGTTGTCGCGGCTGCGGTATTGCCGAGCGCGCGCTCAATCATTCCGGCATGATAGAAGAACACGCCATCCTGGGTGCCTTGCGCCATCGCCCGTTGCGATTCGACCCGAGCCTCCGTGAAGCGACCGAGTCTATAGAGTGCCCAGCCAAGCATGTCATGACCGTAGATATCATGGCGGGTTTGCAATTCCTTTTTGACATTCGCATAAACGTCACCGTAGCGCAGTCCGTGATCTAACAGATATAGACTCCATGCACGATGATATGCGCCGGCTTCGCGTGGCACGGCTACTTGCATCGCGCGAAAATATTCAGCGGACTTCGCGGTATCGCCGAGCGCGGCGTATGCATCGCCAACGAGTCCGACAGTGGCCGGATCGAGCACTTCCGCGATGGCCTGATCACCGAAAGCAATCGCGCCACGCCAATCGTGCTGCGCAGCACGCAGCCGTGCCATTGCGCTCAGCAGCCGATGATCCTCCGGTGAGGAACGCAGACCGTGCTGCAACGCGCTGTCTGCCCGCACGAGCGCACCGTGGCGCAATTCGTAGTCACCGACGCGCAGTTGAAACCACGCACGTTGCTCCGAAGGCATCGTGCTTTCCAACTGCGCGTTTTTGGCGGCGCGATAGAACAGTGTTCTGGCCTGCGTCGTGTCTCCTCGAACTTCGGCAAGACGCGCGAGCCGAGTGGTAATGGCAAGCGACGTGCGCTCCGTCGCGACGGCGGCAAACGCTTTCGTCGCCGCGTCATAGTTGCCCAGCTCGAGTTCGACCTCACCTAGCATTGCCTGATATCCTGGCTCGTCGGGATTGCCCTCCACCAGTTGCCGACCGACCTGTCCAGCCTCGGCAAAGCGATGTTGCTCCATCAGCACTTCAAGGAGCGTTGCGAAAGCGGCACCGTTGTTTTGGGTGCGACGTGTTAGTGATGCGCGTGCTTCGCGTTCAGCGTTCGCAACGTCGGCCTGGCTCCCGCGCTCACGTCCACGTTGCAAGTAGCGCATCGCCAATTGCGAATGGAAGTGCGCGCTATAGGGGTCGA
>JAYTTR010000407.1:0-5027 GCA_043744935.1 Gemmatimonadaceae bacterium | reverse complement strand
GCTGTTTACTACGGATGCGCGTGATCACTTCGTGGCCCGGTTGTCGCGCGGTACGCGGTACGGGCCAATGATTCGCGCGAAGCTCCGGGCCAGCGGTATGCCCGAGGACATGATGTATCTCGCGCTCATTGAGAGTGGATACGATCCCGATGCATATTCGCGTTCGGCCGCAGTCGGCATGTGGCAATTCATGACGAAGACTGCGCGCGATGTCGGCATGCGCGTGGACTGGTGGGTGGACGAACGACGCGATCCCGCGCGCTCCACCGATGCCGCCATTCGATTCCTCAGCGAGTTGCAACACAAGTTTGGTTCACTCTATCTCGCGGCGGCCGCATACAACGGCGGACCCGGCCGCGTGTCGCGGGGGCTGACTCGCTATGCGGGGCAAATGGAGGGGACCGAAGGTGAGGATCGTTTTTTTGCGCTCGCCGAATATGACTATTTGCGCGTCGAAACCAAGAACTATGTGCCGCAACTGATCGCGGCCGCACTCGTGGGCAAGAAGCCGGCGCGTTACGGCATTGTCGTCGACTCGCAGCCACTTTTCGTCTACGACTCGGTCTTTGTACCCGCGGGAACCGCGTTGGCTGCCGTTGCGGCCGCGAGTGGCGGTACCAACGTCGAGCTGCGCGATCTCAACCCGTTTTTGCTCCGTGGCATGGCACCGCCAGACAAGGGTCTGTGGCTGCGCGTGCCGCGAGGGCGTGCCGAACGAACGCGTGCAGCGCTCGACGCATTGCCAACGGCGGCGCGGGTTGGATACCGCAATGTGAATGTGAGCGGCAAGGTGACGACGCTGGCCGGCCTGGCCAAGTCGCACGGCGTCACACTCCGCGAGATCGCTTGGTACAATCCCGGACTCAAGTCAACAAAGCGGGGTCGGCTTACCGCGGGACAATCGGTGCGCGTGCCGTCGGTCGACGCCATTGCGTTTGCGCGCGCCGTGCCCGACCCCGCGATTGAGCATTACGGCAGCGCGCCCGTCCGGCGTTCGTCGTCGGCAAAAAAACGGAGCGCGGCGAAAAAGGCGCTCGCGAATCGTGCTGTCGGGAAACACGCGGCGGTCAAGAAAGGCACAAGCGCAAAGAAGCCGACCTCCAAAAAGAAGTCGGCTCCTGCAAAGAAATCGTTGTCGAAAAAACACGCTACGCGGCGCTAGTCGAGCGTGCCCCGTCCGCGATACCCCTTCATGACCATGCTCTCGTAGCCATTCGCTGGATCGTTGCCCATGCTAAGGGCGCTGTGAACGGCCGCAGGGCCGCGATTATACACCAATAAAGCGATGCGAAGATTGCCCTTGTATTCGCGAATGAGGCCGCGGAGATACTTAAAGCCAATGCGTAAGTTTATGTCCGGGTCAAGCAACTGCTCGCGAGAAACATTTGGCTCGTATTCGCGGGCGGTGCCGAGCATGAGTTGCGTAAGTCCCATGGCACCGGCGTGGCTCTGCGCGCGCGGATCGAACACACTTTCGACGCGGACCAGCCGGAAGCCGAGTTCTGGTTCGATACCAGCGGTCACGGCGGCATCGTAGACTTTCCGCGCGAGCTCCGGTATTACACGGTAGCGCACTGAATAGGTATAGATGCGATGCCAGCGATTGAGCGATTCCTTCCGCTCGGCATCCTTGACATTGAGCCCGAACGGTAGCGACGGTAACGCGGCGACCGACTTGCGCTTGAGGACGTCGGCGGCGGGTCTCCACGAGGGCTCAATGGGCAGCGTGGCCGCTGGCTGCGCGCGCAACGACGTGGCAACAACGGTGGTGACGGGATGCGGCGTTGGTTTGGGCGTGACTACCAACGCAAGTGCGAGCACCGAAATGGACGAAACAAGGACTTTCGTTAACCGACGCTTCCGAAAATGCCGATGCATCCGTCGACGTCGTGCGCGGGCTTCCAAACTGGTAATACTTGCGTTGATATCGTTCATGGTACCTCACGCTTTAGCGAATCAGTGACGGCTCGATGCTGAAGTCCCCCCTCGTGCCGCCGCGTTTTTCGCGCAGTACGATTTCGGAAATCACCATCGTCCGGTCAACCGCTTTGGCCATGTCGTAGATCGCGAGCAAGGCCACGGACACTGCGGTTAACGCTTCCATCTCCACCCCAGTTTGGGCGGTGGTTCTGACAGACGCCTCCACCCGTACGCCGGGGAGTGCCTCATCGAGCTTAACCCTCACGTCTACCCCCGACAACGGCAAAGGGTGGCAAAGTGGAATAAGATCGGCCGTTCGTTTTGCCGCTTGCATACCAGCCAAGCGAGCGACAGGAACAATGTCACCTTTCGCTAACGTGTTGTTTTTTATGGCGTTAAGTGTTTCTTGTTGCATCCGAATCGCACCGCTTGCGAGGGCCCTTCGCACCGAAAAAGGCTTCTCGGAAACGTCCACCATTTGGAGGTTTCCCGCATCGTCGAGGTGCGAAAATCCGGCTGCGGAGGTTGAAATCTTTGCGAGCTCATCCATAAAATTCGGGTTTTGGAGTTGACCGAGAGATCACGATTACGGCCGAAGAGTGCGATGCAGTGATCCCAGAAGTGCTGCGCCAACGAGCTGTGGACTGACGTTGCCCTGCGCGCGAATTTTCGCTTGTTCGACATCAATGATGGCCATTGCCGTTCGCCGAGCGTCGGATGCGTGTCCGGACGCCACGAGTTGCTGCGATCGCGCATGCAGGAGCACCGTCAGCGCATCGAGCGCATCCGAGAACGCACCGCGAGCACCGGCGACGCCTTGTCGCGCGGCAACTTTCACTCGTTCTGCCGTGCCGGCCGGCGTTGACGGTTCGAGCGCAGCCGTCAATAAACGTCGCGCAGCGGCGAACGATGCAGCGGAGGAATCGGTGCTCAACAACGCTCCAGGAGCACCGCCGGTCGTGAGCGATGTGTCGGCCGAACGACCGGCAAAGCGACGTTGCACAACGGGGTCTGCGAGAAACAGGCCCATCTCGTCGCGCGAGAGGGGCGCAACCCGCACGGCCACCACGCGTGATCGTATCGTGGGCAACAGGGCCCCCGGTTCACTGGTCGTCAGAATGATCGTGGTCCCCGGCGGCGGCTCTTCGAGCAATTTCAGAAACGCATTGGCCGCTTGATCCGCCCCTTCCTGGCTTACCATCCGTTCAGCATCGCCAATCACAAACACGGCACGCTTGGCCATCGCTGGACGCGTGGACGCGCGCATCACGACGGCGCGCGTTGTAGCGACGTAAATGCCTTCCGTGCCAGGTGGAGGCGACCACAAACCTTCCGCGTCCATGCGATCCGCGATGGCTTCGGCGAGATCGGCTGCGACGTCGTCGGGCGTGGCATCGCCGTCTTTGAGGCGAGGTCGCGGAAAGAACCAACGCAAATCAGGATGAACGTTGCGCATGGCATAGCGACAGTGCTGACAATTGCCACACGGTTCGTTCAGGTGTTCGAGCTCCGCTCGCTCGCACAACAACAATTGCCCAAGCCAGAGGGCGAGGCGCTGTTTGCCAACGCCGCGTGGTCCTGAAAAGAGCAGGCTCGCGGGTAGTCGACCATCGTGCCATGCCGCGGCGAGCCGTGCGCGAAGCGCGAGATGTCCGTACAGTGGTCGATGCGCCATGCAGCGAATATGTCGATCGTCGCACACGGGGTGAAGTCACACGTCGTCTGCACTCCTCGTGCACTCCAGCCGCTCTCTGCGGGATACATTTCGAGGCGAACACTTTTCCGGAGATGTTTATGGAATCATCCGTCGCGTCGATGGCCACGCGTGCACGTTCTGCCAACCGAATCACGGTGACGGCGCTGCCGTGGCAGCTCGCCGCGGTTGTTTTTGCCGCGACGAGCGTGATTGTTGGTTTGATCTGGGATATCTCGTGGCACATGAGCATTGGTCGCGATACGTTCTGGACGCCCGCCCACTTGGCCATTTATACCGGCGGCGCCGTTGCCGGACTGGCCTGCGGTTACGAAGTATTGCGGCGCTCGTTTTTTGACCGATCGCAGCGCACCGATGGTGTCACGGTATGGCGTTGGTTTCACGGGCCGCTTGGCGGATGGCTGTGCATTTGGGGTTCGGTGGCCATGCTCACCTCCGCACCGTTCGATAATTGGTGGCACGACGCGTACGGCCTTGATGTAAAAATCATCAGCCCGCCACACTCACTACTGGCACTCGGATTTCTCGCCATTCTTGCGGGTGCTCTTGTCTTCGCGTTAGCCGAGCAAGCCCGAGAGGAAGCGCGCGAGTCGGCTCAGTTGGATACGTCGGGCGTCGCACCGTGGGTGGTCGCCTACACAAGTGGATTGGTCTTGACGATGGTGTCAATTTTCGCGACCGAGTATACCGATCGCGTGCTGATGCATCGCGCACTGTTCTATCAGGTCTCCGCGTTGATTTTTCCGTTTGTCCTGGTCGCCGCAGCGCGGGCAACACGTTTACGCTATCCCGCGACGGCAACGGCGATTGTCTATACGGTTGTGCGGCTCGCGCAGTTGTGGATTTTGCCACTGTTTGAAGCGTCACCAATGCTAGGGCCGATTCGCCATGCGGTGGATCACATGGTACCGCTCGATTTTCCACTGTTGCTCATCGTGCCGGCGCTCGTGATCGATCTCGTGATGCATCGCACGGCTGCGCGCGGCGCGTGGGTGCGCGCCTTGTTGTTGGGCGTGGCATTTCTCGCAGTGTTCACGGTATTCCAGTGGCCGTTTGCCGATTTCATGATCACGGCGGCATCGCGCAACGCCCTGTTTCGATCAGACAACTTCCCCTACATGATGTCGTCCGATAGCTGGCAAATACTCGGCAAATTCTGGACGGAATCCGCCGCGGCGACCGTCCGAGGATTTGGGTACGCGCTTGCCATTGCGGTTGTGTCAGCGCGCGCAGGGCTGGGGTGGGGAAGTTGGCTGCGATCGGTACGCCGATGATCGAACGTTCGGCAAAACGATTCGCACCGCTGGGTTGGGTCGCGCTCGCCTGGTGGTGTGATCATCACGCGCACCGGATATCCACCGGCCGTGCCTTCAAATACAACTTGTTGCGTTCC
>JAYTTR010000406.1:0-5028 GCA_043744935.1 Gemmatimonadaceae bacterium | reverse complement strand
TGATATGCTCTGGCACAACGAGCAGCGCATTCGATGCGGCCATCACGCGAAGGAGGTTGGATCCCTGCGGACCCGCCAACCACGCGTCCAGCAGTCCGTCGGCACTTCGTGTCACGCGAACCCGCAGAAAATATGTGAGGGGTGCAGCGGTATCTGCATGATCCATTGCGCGCACGCGCAACGGCATATGATGAATGGCCGCATGCCCTCCAAGTTGCCGCAACAATGGCCAGGCGAACAGCATACCCGTCACCATCGTCGACACCGGATTACCCGGCAATCCCAACCACGGCGTGCCGAGAACAGCACCAGTGCCGATTGGCCCACCCGGCCGAATACGCGCGCGCCAAAATGCAAGAGCTCCATCGAGCGCGGCGAGAGCGTCACGCGTGTAATCATGCGCGCCGACCGAGATGCCGCCGGTCGTGATCAACAAATCACAACCGACATCAATCGCATCACGAATGGCCGAGACGACAGCCTCCAGTGAGTCCGGTAAAAGCGGAAGCACGCGCACGAGCGCGCCCGCCCGGTGCAGCAGGGCGGGAAGCGCGTAACTCGACGATGAGACAATACGTCGTCCCGCTTCCACTTCGTCAAAACGATCAAGCAACACCAGTTCATCGCCGCTCGAAAGCACGGTCACGCGCGGACGTCGATGCACACGCACCATGGACGCGCCGATGCTCGCGAGTACGCCGAGATGCGATGCGGTAATGGTTACGCCACGATGAAACAATGCATCGTTCGCGACCACGTCTTCACCGCGCGGACGAATGTTGGCGCGTCCCGCTAGATCACGGTCATTCGTGATGACCACGTCAGCGCCATCGTGATAGGTGTCCTCCACGCGTATCACGGCGTCCGCGCCCGATGGTACAGGGGCGCCGGTCATGATGCGAACGGCGGTCATGCGCGACACTTCCGGTAGTCGCATCGGATCCGCGCCCGCAGCAATCGTTCCAACCTCGCGCAGTCGCACCGCCGCCGCCACACTCGCGCCCACCACATCGGCGTGACGTACGGCATAACCATCCATCCCTGCATTGTCCCACGGTGGTAGCGACACTTTGCTTACCACAGGCCCCGCAAGCGCAAAGCCCAACGCATCCTCCAGCGGCATCACGATGTCCGACAGCGGCAGTGCGCGCGCAAGGACACTCGTCAGCGCTTCACTAAAAGAAAGTCCGCGCGTTGAAGCGCCAGCGGAATCGGTGAAGTCAGCGGTCACGCGTGCCGATCACGTCGGCGATGCGCAGCGAGGCGAGCGTACTCACCAGCAAGTCCTGAACACGTTCGACTTCTCTCGTGGGCACCGTGAAATTGTTGCACAACATCGAAAAGAGCACCAAGTGCCCATCTGCCGTCGTCACATATCCCGACAGCGAACGGGCCTTGTCGACGGTGCCCGTTTTCGCGTGCGCATTGCCCGCAGCGGCCGTGCCCTTCATCCGATTCGCGATGGTACCATCAACGCCGGCGAGTGGTAGCGCATCGCGATATATCGAAAACCACGGAGACCGGCGCATGGAGTCCAACACTCGCACAATGGCACGGGGTGTGACGTAGTCGTGGCGCGACAATCCACTGCCATCTCGGTATGCCACATCGGCGTTGGTCACCCCAAAGAACGCGAGCGTTCGCGCGCCCACGGCACGCGCGCTGTCCGCCGACCCATCATTGCTGCCCACACGTCCGGACGTGCGAAACAGCATCTCGGCAATCTGATTTTGCGATGGCTTCTGCATGCGCGGCAGTACATCGCGCAAGGGCGGCGACTCCAGTACCAGCAACGTGTCCATCATGGTGTCACGGAGGCGAGCGGTCGCCTGCCTAGTCGACGCAGCGGCGTTGATGCGCACGCCAGATGCGACGATGGTCTCACGCAACGCCGCACGATAGGCGTCGTTCGGATGTCGATACGCGAGTGTGAATTTCGCACTGTCACCCAGGGACAACGTACCTGTCACTTCAATCGCGGTGGCTGTGCTGTCGTAGCTGACGTGCAATCGTTCACCAACGACGCCGATGCCGCGCGTCGTTGCACGAATGATCAACGGAGGATACGCGGATGTCGGGGCGCGTCGCACACGAATGGATGAGCCGACCGTTGCTCCGGCCGTCACGCGCAACGTGAGCAATCCGTCGTTGAAGAGCAGCTCGTCGATGGCCGCGCCGTACGCTTCGTCGCCGTCATCAACCGCCCAGCCAAAGCCAGTCGTTGCACCAGTGAAAGCATCGCCGAGCGTACGCACGTCACCAATGATGCGCGTGATGCGACGCTGTGCGAGCGCCGCGATGATCGGCGCGAAGGTTGCCTGGGCGCGACCGCTGCGCGACGAGTCACTCACGCTCGGGTCTCCACTACCCACGACGAGCACATCGCCATGCCACGTCGTGCCGCGCTGAAACCCTCGCAGCAGCACGGGCGTCCGCCAACGATAGTCCGGTCCCAATTGCTGTAGGGCGATTGCCGCCGTGAGCAACTTTTGATTTGAGGCTGGCATAAACAATTTGTCGGCGTCGTGCGCGACGATCGTATCACCACTCGCGACGTCGACGATCAGCACGCCCCATCGCGCGTTGTTCCACATCGGCGCGGCGAACGCGGAATCGGCCAGTTGCTGCACGATGGAACGCGACATTGGCGCTGGCACAATGACCGGTGTCATCATTGGCGCCACCGGCTCCGGCACATGCGGTCCAATCACCAACGGCGACGCAGTGTGACATGCCGTTTGCAAGAGCACGACCGCGCACAGGACGACGGTGGGGTGTCCAGCGCCGTATCTCATGCGTCCAACTCGTACGTACTGCTCAACGTGGCATCTTCCGCCAAGTGCACGCGAATCACCAGCGCGCTGGTGCGCACCAAGGCGATCTGCACGCGCTCCGCAATGAAGCGCGCCAAGTTCTCGCCCGTTGGAATCAAGGCGCCATCCGCAAATTCTGGAACGTCGAGATTGATGTTGCGATGATCAAAACGCGCGCGGACTTCGCGTTGCAGCACCTGATCTAGAAAACCCAAATCGACCACAAATCCAGTTTCTTCGTCGACCGGACCGGCAACCGTCACATCGCAGGTGTAACTGTGCCCGTGAAAGTTCGGATGCGCACACGCGCCGAACACCGCCGCGTTTTCGGCGTCACCCCAATCCGGTCGCCGATAGCGATGCGCCGCGGCAAAGAGCACGCGACGGGTGAGCGACGTGCGCGGCACGCGCGCGTTACCGAAAGATCGGTACGGAGACGCCGGCAGAAACGCCCCAATTGCCCCGCCACACCGACCGCGCTTTCGTGTCCGAAAGGATGGCAGTGCTATCGGCCGCCTTGAGGAAATATTTTTCGGGATACTGATATTGCCAGATGTAGTTTGTCGCGTCGAATCGAATGGAGTAGCCAGAGCGCAGCAAATATCGCAATCCAAGTCCGTACGTAAAACTGAATTTCGTGCCAAACCGATAGAGGCCCGTATCCGCTTTCGCGAAATCACTCGCGATACCAAGGCCGCCGGATAGCGATGGGATCAAGTGATGCCATGTCTTTTGGCCGGTGAGCGCGATGTCGAGACCCACATCAACAACCGACGTCGTTGCACTCGCAGTGCTCACGAGCCGCGTCTTTGCCGGCTTCGTCGGATCGAACACGTTCCGCGTTGACGGCGCGACCGTGTAACGCGCGAACAGGTATGCTGGACCTCCCACGCCAATGTCGTATCGCAGCGAAACAAAGCCGGTGGCGTCGGGCGCAACCTTTGCCGGATCACGCTTGATCGCTAGCCAGCCACCACTGGCCGACAAAGTTTGACCCGACTTGTAATCCTCATACGGACTCTCGGTCGGCAAATGTCCGACCTGCGCTATCGCGGACTGCGACAGCACAAACGCAGAGGAAACGCCAGCGCAGAAGGCGACGGAACGCAAAGAAGTAAGGTGCAAGCGAGGAGACGGTCGAAAGAAAGGCATCAGGAAGTCTGGGAAAGGTCGCGTAAGTCGCGACCGGTCATTTCGGGAGAGCGCGCAAGTCCCATCAGCGCAAGTGCAGTTGGCCCTACATCACACAACGCGCCACCAGCCCGCAGCGGAACCTGCGCCGCATCATCGCGACTCGGTTGCATGATCACCAACGGTACCAAATTGGTCGTGTGCGCCGTGTGCGGCTGCCGCGTTACTGCATCGACCATCACATCGGCATTGCCATGGTCGGCGGTGATGATCAACCGCGCACCACCAGTCGCCGCCGCCTCAAGGATGCGACCAAGACAAGCATCCACCGCTTCAACCGCAGCGATAGCGGCAGGCAACGAGCCCGTGTGTCCTACCATGTCCGCGTTCGCAAAGTTGCACAGCACGAAATCGTGCGTGCGATTGGCCAGCGCGTCGCACAACACATCACAGACCCCGGTCGCACTCATTTCCGGTTGCAAATCGTACGTGGCCACCTTCGGACTTGGCACCATCGTCCGATCCTCGCCAACAAACGGTGCGTCATGACCGCCGTTGAAGAAGAACGTAACGTGCGGATATTTCTCTGTTTCGGCGATGCGCAATTGCGAGAAACCCGCATCGGCGATCACGTTCCCCACGAGATGCTGCATCGACTGCGGCGCAAACGCGATCGGAAACGGAAAGGCATCTTCGTACCGCGTCATCGTCGTGATCGATACCGTCGGACGGACTCCAGTGTCGAAGCCATCGAATTCCGGCATCGCGAGCGCGCGAAGCGCCTGTCGCATGCGATCAGAACGAAAATTGTAACTGATCACGACGTCGTCATCGCGCATTGGCGCCACCGCCTGACCGTCACTGCCCGCCATGACAAACGCCGGTACAAATTCGTCGGTCACACCGGCATTGTATGCGCGCTGTACCGCTGCCAGTGCGTCCGTTTCAACCGGAGCATTTCCCGCGACCGCTGCACGATACCACTGCGCGGTCCGTTCCCAACGATGATCGCGATCCATTCCAAAATAGCGACCGCACACGGATGCGAGCTGCGCACGATGACCCACGTGCACGAGCATCGAAC
>JAYTTR010000405.1:0-5061 GCA_043744935.1 Gemmatimonadaceae bacterium | reverse complement strand
ACCGCCAGTCGGTCTCGCGTTCGCATCTTTCCACGCACGCGCTTGTGCTGCGCGCCACGCAAAAATTGGCGTCGGCATAATGACTGCGCGTACGTCGCCGCCGCGCACCATTCGAGATTTGGCGTCGACGCCGCGTTCGAGTATCGCGAGTACTGCGGCGTCGGGATAGCGCGCTCGCACATTGTTCACACGCAGCGTACTCTCGGCAGCCAGGCGCGTGCGACGTACAGCATCACGCTTCAACGAATCTTTCTGCACCCGCTTTGCGCTGTCCACAACGGCCTTTGCATTCGCAGCTTTTGTCGAGTCCGTGTTTGGCGTGACCTGCACGACCTTTGACGTTGGGGCCAGCGCGGGCACCACTGCGACGCGTTTCGTGGTGTCTGCAATGGCGACGGCAAGCGGCGCCGACGTGTCCGACAGCGGTACCAGAGGCGAGCGGGGACGAACGACAAACCACAGCACACCAGCGAGGGAAATGGCGCCCAGCAACATCCATGGCCAACGTGAATGCTGACGCGCCCGTGATGCCGGTACGGCATCAACGACGGCGGACACGCCGGTGCTAGATACCACGGCATCGGCCAAGGTGACGCCTGTCGTCGTCGCTCGCGAGACGACTGCGAGCGGTACGGGAGGTGTTGCCAACGTGCGCAAAGCACCGGTGGGAATGCGCTGCGAATCGCCCGCGCTGTGCGGTGTGCGCGCCGCGACATTCGCCACGCGCGTATCAAGCGCGCGACGATAGAGTTCCGCCGTTTGCGTCGGTGTCATGGCACTGATCGCGCCTGATAACGCATGCGCAAAATCAGATACCGTGTCAAAACGTTCGTGCGGCTCCGGCGATAACGCGCGATCAAAAATCTCTTGTAGCGTGCCGTTCCACTCGACATCGCGTTTGGCTTCCTGCAACGTGCGCGGACGACTGGTGAGCCGCGCAATGAGTGATTCTTTCGACGACTCCGACGGAAACGCTTGTTTGCCCGTGAGCGCAAAGAAGGCCACTAACGCCAACGCATACTGATCACTGCGCGCATTCAGCGTATCGCCCGCTAGTTGCTCGGGTGACATGTACTCAGGCGTACCAATCGCAAACCCGGTGCGCGTGACTTTCTGATCGCTGCCGTCCATCGAACGCGCGATACCAAAATCGACCAACTTCACCATGTACGTACCATCGCTGCGATGGCCAAGCATGATGTTGTCGGGCTTGATGTCGCGGTGCAACATGTTCAGATCGTGCGCGGCTTGCAGCGCATCTGCCGCTTGTCCGAGAATATCGGCTGCCACATCTGGATGCAGTACACCGTCACGATCCAGCATCGCGCCCATCGATTGGCCATCGACATATTCCATCGCCAGATACACGACGCCTTCCGGTGTTTCGCCAAAATCGAAAATTGCCGCAATGTTGGGGTGAGACAATTGACTCGCATGTTCAGCTTCGCGCGTAAAGCGCTGCAGCGCATCAATGTCACCCATCAACGCTGGGCGCATGATCTTGATCGCGCTCTTTCGCTTCATCCGCACGTGTTCGGCGAGATACACCTGACCCATGCCGCCTTCGCCAATCCGCGACACAATGCGATAGCGATCCGCGACCACCGTGCCGACGAGATCGCCGAGCTGTCCACCGCGGATAAGCCGGGTGCCATCCGTCGCGCAAAACGCGACGGCGTCATCGTAGCCTTCACCGCATCGGGGACAAATTTTAGTCAGTGACACGCATCGCGCGAAGGAGGCAGGAAAGGCAGAGCGTCAGGGAGTGCGTACGCGTAAGGTAGCGAGCGATCTCTCTCGTGTGGCGCTGGCTACATCGCCGACGGTCCCGAACGACAATCGACGTGCACGCCACTCTTCGGTTCAAAACATAGACGACCCTCTCGGCCCGCTGTCGCATGGTCGCGTGGCCAGATTGTCCAGCGCGGCGCCATGGTCCTGTTATTCAACTGCAAAGGCTCCAGCACCGCGCGATCAAGATCGCCACTAATCCCCGCAGCACGGGCCGACTCCAGAATGCGTTTGAACGCGAGAATTGCGAGTGAGAGTGCGTGTGCGGCTTACTCCTCCGCGTTGGCGATAGCTCCACGACGAGTCGGGCGCTTGGCGCGACGCGTCCAGGGCGGGAAACCGGTTGGTTGACGAGAAACGGAGACGAAGGGGACACGCACCGTCTCGCCCCGAGTCGCATTCGACGCTGATCGAACTAACCACGGCATCGTCCACCCATTCACGGCGTGCGCGTGCAAGCTGTTCGGCGGCCGTTTCCACCAGGCGCGGCTCTGCATTGGAGGGGACGGGCCACAGGTGTACAAGGTACGCACCAGCACCAACAAACACGGCGAGTAGTCCAAGCAAGAGAGAGGCACGCACGATCCTCGTTGCATGCGGCCAGCCATCGGAACGTATGGTGTCACCACGCCGAAGAGTGCGTGCACGTCGTGCCGCCAACGTCCATCGCCCAAGAAATACGAGAATGACAAGCGTGTGCCGATCCGCCAACGCAGTGGCCACTTCGAGGCGCACAAAATCATCGGTGAGATCGATGCGGCGCGTTCCGTCGGGGCGTTCACCGGCCCGGCGAGTTCCAACGGCGACCAACACGGCGACCAACTCGGTGAGCCGTTCTCGCAATACCGTAATAAATTTGTCGCCCGTAAGCAGACCGTCGACTTTAATGAAAATACTATCGGCTCCGAACACGCGTACCAGGTCGTCGTATCGTCGTCCCGCGCGTCCAGCCGTATCGCCGCGACGATAGCCGCGAAGGATCTTCCCGGGGCGCGATGTGAAGCGTATCATCGTTGGCAACTTGCATGGAACGCAATTGGAACGGCAAGATTGGCAATGAATGGTGGCGCAGCGCCATATTACCAAGGTGGTGCCGAACACGTTTTCTGGAGCCAGCGCATGACCAGCCCAACGCCGACGCCGCAGCAACCCTTTATGCCGCCACCACAGCGACGCGGTCTTGAAGGACGCGAGCGCGTGATCCTCGCCGTGTCGGTGTTTGGATTAATTGTGGCGGGTACGGCGTTGCTGACGCTTCCGCCGCCAGACGCTCGGACTAACGCGTCAAACACAATGGTTGCGGTGTTGCCGACACCCGCTACGCTTGCACCGCTCGCCACGGTAGCACCACTTGCTACAGTGGGACCGAGTGTACGAGCGCCGGTGGTTGAACCTGTACAGCCGTCGGCAGTCGAAGCAAAGCTGCAACCCGCACCAAACGTGGCGGTTGCGACACCGGCGCCCAAACCGCCGCTAAAATCGTTACCGAAAGCAGCGGAAAAATCCCGGTCCAGGAAAATCGAAAAACCAGGCGCGAAAGTCGTTGAAAAAATTGCCATCGTGCCAGCCAAGCCCGTTCGACGTCGTGAGTCGTTGTGCGAGCAACACGTCACGGCCGAAGCGTGGCATGACGCATTTGCTTCGTGCACGACTGAGGCGCAAAACGGCAATACGCCAGCGCAACGTCGGTTGGCGATGCTGTATCTCGAAGGTCGTGGCACCGGTCGCGACGAGGCGAGTGCGGCGCGATGGCTGACGGACGCGGCGGAAGCGGGTGACGAGGAGTCGATGTATCAGCTTGCCGTGTCGTACGAGCGCGGACGTGGCATCAAAAAAGATCGTGATGCCGCGCTGCGATTCTATACGCGGGCAGCCGACGGTGGACATGCCGCAGCGCAATACGCGGTCGGCGAGGCGTACGAACGTGGCAAGTTGGGTGCAGCGAAGAACAAGACCACCGCGCTCGAGTGGTATAAAAAAGCAGCAGCGCAAAATTTTCGCGATGCTGCAGATAAAGTGCGCGGACTTTCGCGTTGAAGCATTCATCACCTCGCCGGTTTCCGCAGAGCGTAACGGCGGCGGCGATTGCGGGCTGGATTGGCGGTTCCGTCGCCTGGGGCATCAGCAGTGGGTGGATGGATGCAACGTCCTATCTGCGCACGAATGGCCGACTCGACCAACTCGTCGCGCTCTTGTTGGGCGCAACTGCAGGTGGGCTCGTGCTCGTGGCACGAGCGCGTCATCGGCGGGAGTCACTCGCACCTGCGCTTGCTGCCGGCGCGCTGTTGGGCGGAATTCCAGCGTTGATTGGCGCAACGATGTGCGTGTGGTTGCTGAGTGCCGATACCGCCGGGCGTTTCGTGTTGATGCGCATGATTGCGTGGGCGCTGACGACGGCGTTCGCCGCGTCGGGTCTTTCTCGTTTTACGCGAACGCCCACAACACCTATCACGCTTGAGAGTTTCGTCCTTGGCGCACTCGGCGGCGCGATCGGCGGTGCGATCTACAGTTTGCCCGGACCGTCCGAGTTGTGGCTTCCGGTGGCGATGGCCTGGACGGGTGCATCGATTGGTGTCGCGGGCGTGGGCCCATTGTCATGGCGTGCCGCAGTGACCGTGCATGTTTTACCACCGCGCGATGCGCGACGTACGATGTGGTCGTTGCACGAACGTTCGATGGAACGCGGTGACTCCTTGGTATTGTCGGATGCGCAGGTCGCGTGTGTTGACGATGTGGTGTACGTGTATCCGCCGCCCGGTGGCGCGGTGCTTGACGGATATCCGCTGTATCGCGCGGTGCCGCTCCAACGCGACGCACTGCTGGCCGTGGGACGGGCGCGTTATCGCCTTACGTTAGGTAAGCGCGGATGAGTACGTCGCGACGACTCGTGATGACGATGCTCTTTGTGCTGACCAACACGATTGTGACGATCGAGCTCCGCGCGCAATCGCCAGCGGTTCCGCTGCAACTGGTGCGATGTGGACCACAGTCGCGCGCCGCATGTTTGTCGGTGCGATTTATCATCGCTGACAGCGCGCGAACGGCGGTATTTGGCGTGCCAATGCTTCCACTGTCTTCACTGGCGCGCGCACCGTTGCAGCGCACACTCGCGGTGCAGCGGGGCAGTGCGACCGTCGCACGGGTGAATGTGTCGTGGCACCCGCCGTTGTTTGGCGCGCCACTCGCGTACGGCGTGGCCGACTCGTTGACGATGCCACCGGCGCTGCGGGAGGCGCTTGCCACCGGCGTTGATCCCGCCGGTGTCCGATC
>JAYTTR010000404.1:0-5065 GCA_043744935.1 Gemmatimonadaceae bacterium | reverse complement strand
GCGCCACCGACTGTTCCGATTCAATTGGCCGTGCGAGTGTGCGCTGCGCGGATCGCGTGCGAAAGTCTGCGTCCTTCAGTTTCACAGTGATGGTGCGCGCTCTGAGTGCTTGTCGACGCAGATCTGTCGCGACACGTACGGCAAGTCGCAAGATCTCTCGCTCGACAACATCGTCATCGTGCAGATCGCGTGCGAACGTGGTTTCGCGACTCACTTGTTTTTGCGCGTCGCGTTGCGACACGATGCTTTCGTCGATGCCCCGAATGCGTCGAAACAACCAGTCTCCAGCACGATCACCCAATCGTTCAATCAATTGTGGCTGCGACCACGCCTGAGCATCGGCCACCATGACGAGCCCCAACCGTTCCAACTTCACGGCAAAACGAGGACCGACCATTGGCAATTCCGCAAGTTTACGCTGTCCGAGAAATGCCACCTCATCGCCGGGTGCAATGGCCAGTACACCATCGGCCAATGTGCCGGGTTTTGGCTTGGCAAGTTCCACGGCCATCTTGGCCACGAGACGCGACGTACCGGCGCCGATGGATACACTCAGCCCCGTTGCCGCCAACACCGCGTTGCGAATACGGTGCGCGGTTCCGGTAAGTGATTCGTTGCCGTAAAGCGCCTCAGTGCCTGCCATATCGCAGTACCACTCGTCGATGCTCGATGCTTGCACCAGCGGTGCAAATTGCGTCAACACTGCATGAATGTCTTTGCTGCGACGGCTACACGCGTGCCGCGGTACCGGGACACACGTTGCCTGGGGACACAAAAGCAACGCGCGCGAAATCGGCATCGCCGAGCGCACGCCATAGGCACGACATTCATACGACGCGCTGCAAACCACACCGCGTGAACCGGGTCGACCACCAACGATCAGCAGCGGTGCACGACCGGCGCCGTCGGGATCTTCCTGACGTGCGACCGCGACAAAAAACGCATCCGCGTCCACGAGTAAAATGCGGCGCGCTGGTGTGGAGCGCACGGCTCGCGACGTTTCCAACGCTAGACGGCGCGCGGACGAGATGGCCCTTCGGGCGCGAGATCATACGCCGGGCCACGACCACGCGCGGCCACCGGCCATCGCGTCTCTACCGCGTGTCCGCGCACGCCCACAATCTCATCAAATAAATGCACGACGATGCACACGTGATTCGGCACGATGCGCACTTGATCCCCAAGCCGCGGACGCCAGTCGGTTTTCGATAAATCGAGAATGCCGTGCTCTTCGGACATACGCGACACCACAATGTTCGGTCGATCAAGCAACGCGCCGTACCCATCGCCTTCCGCGCGCAACGGTTCGCGGCCGAGCGCCTTCGCACCGGCGTCGACGACGACCTGTCCTTTCACTGCGACGCTGACGACGGTCGCGAGCACGGTGAGCGCGCAATCATCCCAATCGCACGCACCAATGTTCGCGGTTGTGCGATCGTTGTACACATAGGTGCCTGGACGCACTTCGGTCACACCGTGCACTTCGTGGAAACGCCACGCGGCGGGCGTCGATCCCCCGCTCACGACCCGCGCAGGAAGTTTCGCGTCTTCGAGCGCTTCGAGGTATCGCGCCAGATCCGCGCTCAGTGCGGCGAGTGGCTTGCTTTGCTCATTCACCGGTTCGCGAATGTGTCCGGGATAAAACAACAGTCCCGCAAAATTCAGCGACGAAAGACCGGCGATTTGCCGAGCCAGCGCGACGGCTTTCTCCGGTGTCGCGAGGCCAGCACGGTGCATGCCCATGTCCGCTTCGACATACACGTCGATGATGCGCCGACTCAGCTTGGCCGCAACGGCGAGTGCAGGCATCGCGTCGCCATCGTCCGCCGCCACGCCAACCCGCACGGTCGACGGCAATCGCGCCAATCGTTCAAGACGTGCCGCACCCACAGGCGGAAATGCCACAAGCAGATCATCGCACACTTCGGCCATCACTTCTGCTTCACGTAACGTGGCACACGTAAGTCCCGCCGCACCCAGCCGTAGCTGCTCGGCAGCGATGCGCGGCGACTTATGTGTTTTCACGTGCGGACGAAGTTGCAGGCCGTGGAGGGTGGCGTAAGCCGCCATCCGGTCCAGATTGAACGCGAGCCGATCAAGATCAACGATCGGTACTGGCGTCTCGAGTTGTTCGAGGTACGTCGCCATGCCATCTCCACCTGCGAGCCAAAAAATGCGCGCGACCGACCGAAACTGGACACCTGTCACGCTCCCTGACCTGCCACCGCCTGCGGGAGCCTACTCCCCGGGGGTGCGTGCCGGCAACCTGTTTTTCGTCTCCGGGCAAACACCGCGCGATCCCGCAACGGGAAGCATCGTCGGCACGACGGTGGAAGAACAGATTCGCGTAACACTCGCCAACGTCGAACGCGTGCTCGTGAGTGGTGGTGCCGAGTTGCACAATGTGGTGAGTGTCACCGTGTATCTCGCCGACGAAAAAGACTGGGGATCGTTTGACGAGATTTACCGTACTGTTTTTGCCGCGCCGTTTCCCGCGCGCGCTGTGGTCGGTGCGCAATTGCGCGGTATTTTCGTTGAGATAGCTGCAATTGCCTACGTGCCATGACGGATGCCTCGGATGGACTAACGCACAACGGTATTCGAATTCATGAACGCGAAACCATACGCACCGGACGTTATGCGATGGCTGGGGCCGAACCGTCGCACGCGTCTCGTATTTGGATCGTATTGCACGGATATGGTCAACTCGCGCCACGTTGTCTTCGTCCGTTTGAGGGAATCATTCCATCCGACACCTGTGTAGTTGCGCCCGAAGGACTATCGCGCTTCTATCTCGAGATGCCGCGCGTGGACGGCGGTCATTTGCAGCGCGTCGGGGCGACGTGGCTCACACGCGAGTCGCGCGACACCGAAATTGCTGATGCACATCGGTGGTTGGATGGTGTACATGACGATGTTGTGCGAGCGTCGATGCGCGCCCATGGCATTACGCCAGCAATCGGGGTCTTGGGATTTTCCCAAGGTGTTGCAACCGCGATGCGCTGGGTGGCCAGCGGCACGGTGCAGGTGCGCTGTTTCGTCGCATGGGCTGGTGGTTTGGCGCAGGATGTCAATCCATCCGCATTTCGCGACAAGATGACAAGTGCGGATTTGGTGCTCGTGACAGGTGATCGCGATGGCTTTGCGACCGAAGGCGTGCGCGAGAAAATTCGGAGCGAATTTTCGACGTTGCACAACGCTCCACGCGAAATGACATTTGCCGGTGAGCATCATCTCGACGCAACGGTGCTGTCGACGCTGCTGACGGAATATCCGCGCCGCTCATGACCGCACCGACTCTCGTTCATGTTCACGGTGGCACGCGTGACGGACGACGGCAGATCGCGCGGGTGCTCCTGGATCACTCGGTCACCGCGTTACTGTCGTCCAATGCCGCCGAGGCCGCAAAATGTCTCGCCGACTCGCGGGTGCACATCAGTGTAATCTTGAACGACGCGCAGTTTGCCGAAACGGTTCGCACAATGCAGCGCACTGTGCAGTGCGTGCAGTTCGAGCAAAATGAAACCGCCGCTCAAATTGCGCGCGCTGTGCTGCACTTGCTGCGTCAGGGTGTGCCGACTTGTAGCACATAGCCTTCCCCGCGCACAGTGCGAATGTCCACCGTACTTCCGGCATCACGCAATCGTTTCCGCAATTGCGCGACGTGCACGTCCACGACGTTGGAGCCTGATTCCGTTTCCAGCTGCCAGACATGTTCGAGCAGAACCGGACGTCCGACAGTGGTGTTTTCATGCAAGACGAGAAACTCCAAAAGCGCATACTGCCGCGCTGTAAGCGACAGCGGCTTTAAAGCGCACTGCACGATGTGACTCACGCGGTTGAGCAGGAGATTGCCAATGTGCAAGTGCTCCGTGAGTCGCGGGCCGCCCCGACGAATTGCCGCACGCAGCCGTGCCGCCAAGACGTCGGACGTTACGGTGCGGCGCAAGAAATCATCTGCTCCCGCATCGAGAGCTTGCACCTCGTCGGCGCGCGTTTCAGTGGCGGCAAGCACGATGATCGGTGCAGTCGCGCCATGGCGGCGCAACTCTGCTAGAAAGTCGAGACCGCCACGTTCGGGCAATATGTCGACAAGAATTGCGTCGTAGCCATTGGTTGTGGCAAGCTCGCGACCACTACTCGCGTCACGCGCTACATCAACGGTGTACCCATTGTCGACGAGTGCGCTGCGAACGGGGTCTGCGACGAGTGCATCGTCGTCTATCAGTAAAAGGTGCATGCGACTGCTACACGGCAATGGTCATGCCGTTCACTCAATTTGTGCTACATATCACCCTTTAGACGTCGTATTTCCCGGCGATCTTTTTTGCCGGGCCTGTCATCGCCGTGCGCAAACCCTGCCTGCATTGATCGCAGTTGTGTCTCGAGGCTTTCCCGCACGCGTTTGCTCTCTGCAGTCTCGTCGTACAAGCCTTGCGCGATGATCGCTGAACCACGTCGATGGGCAATGTCGCGCACAACCAGTTGCCACAACAATGGCCCGCTCCGCAGATGCACCGCGTCAGACACTTGGATGAGCTTGGACCGCTTGGCGCGATCACCATTCACGTCAACTTTACCACCGTCGACCGCGTCCGCCGCGAGTGCGCGTGTCTTGAAAAAACGCGCGGCCCACAGCCATTTGTCGAGTCGGACTTTGCCGGGTGGCGCATCCTCTCCGTCGTCGTCAAGACCGCCAGTAGATGAGCGTCGTGTCATGTCTCCCTCCCGGCGTCGTCGCGACCGGCGTCATTCAATGTGACCGATTCCGCTCGTACAATTTCACGAATGCGTGTCGCGGCTCCCAAGTACACTGCGCGCACCGGCGGCACGGAGGCTTCCTGCGCAGCGCGATGTTCGAGCAGCGGCAGCAAAGACACGATTGCATCAAGCGCATCAGGCAATGCATCCAGCATCGACACCACGGCAGCGCACGCCGCTGCCATTTGGCGCGACGTCGCGGCGTTTGGGCCAGCCGCAACTGTTCCTGTGTCGAGCGCGACTGCACGTGCATGCAACGCGTCGGCGTCCGCGTGAAAGCGATCACGTAAGTAGTTTCGAGCAG
>JAYTTR010000403.1:0-5073 GCA_043744935.1 Gemmatimonadaceae bacterium | reverse complement strand
GACGATTTCGCGGACGATTGCGCGCGAGCATGGAGGGCAACTGAATGTCACGTCGTCGAGCAGCGCGGGAGCGACGTTAACACTGACATTGCCAATTGCCACCTCCGACGAGGCGCTCACAGAAAGCCCACCAACAGACGCCGCGCGGACACGCGTGCTTCGCGGCGTCACCACGTCCACCATCTTGCTCGTTGAAGATGAAGCTACACTTCGCTCGGCCATGAGTCGCTATCTGTCCCGTGCCGGATACGTGGTACACTTGGCGGCGGGCGGACGCGAGGCGTTGGCGCAGTTAGCGGAGCAGCGGTATGACGTCGTGTTGCTGGACCTCCGCATGGACGATCTTCCGGGCGACGAAGTGTATCGCGAACTCGAGCGACGATCGCCGGAGCAGGCAGCGCGCGTGCTGTTCATCACGGGCGACATGCATAGCGCGTCGGCCGCCAATTTTGTGCGGACGACGGGTCGAGCGGTGCTCCCAAAACCGTTCGAACTTGGCGAGCTTGGTCAAAAAGTTGCGGAGTTGTTAGCGATATTCACGTCGTAGGATACGCGTCCGCGTCAGTAGCTTACGCTGATGACAGCCAAAGAATTCGCCGGTCGCGATCTGCTTACCGTGAAGTCGGCCGTGGCACCATTGCACGGCGAGCCTCGTATCTCGTCTCCACTGTCGTCGCAGCTTGTCGCTGGCGACGTTGTCACGGTGCTGGAGCATCGTGGTGATTGGGTGCACACGCGCGGCGCCGATGCATACGAGGGCTGGGTCCACACTGGGTATCTCATGCATTGCACCGGTCATGAGAACTCGTGGCGCCTCTCACTAGGCTGCGTTGTGCTCGAATCAGATAGCCGTCAGCGGGCGCTACCGTTCGGAGCACGAGTTGTACCAATGGCCGATATTTTGTCCGGCGAGGTTGTCGATGCTCATGACATCATCACCCGTTTTCCGCTCGATGCTGCATCCATCGCACAGACCGCATCGTCGCGATATGTCGGCGCGAGTTACATGTGGGGTGGCGTGACGCCATGGGGCTGCGACTGCTCCGGATTTGTGCAACGGGTTTTCCGGTTGCACGGGATTCAGCTACCGCGCGATGCGTGGCAGCAAGCGCTGCACGGAACACCCGTTCCTGCGCGTGCTTCCGACGCGCATGCGCCCGCCGATTTGCTGTTTTTTTCTGATCGCGATGATCAAAGGGTGACACACGTTGGTGTGTCGTTAGGCGACGGCCGCATGGCGCATAGTGGACTTGCACGCGGCGGTGTTGTGATCGAGCAACTCGACGCCGATGATGCGTACGTGGCGCGATTGCGAGCGCAGTGTGTCGCTGTGCGTCGCGTGCTTGCCTAACTGACCATCTGCCCTACGGCAGCTGGTACCGTTGGCGGCGCGCCGCCGCGAACGTGTAATACCGACTCGGCGGTGCGGATGCCATCGATTTCCACGTGCATGGCGTAGTTGCCGACCACATCGAGTGGAAGGTCAATTTGAATGATGACCGGCATATCCATGTCTTCAGTTTGCCCCGGATTTGCCGCAATCGCCAACTCGGCGGTTGATGACCAAAGTTCGTTGCCTCGTGGATTGATCCAACGCAGAGTCATCGGGTGCGTGCCCGCGTCGCTCGGCCGACCTTTCAACCGGACGACAAACGTGGCGCGAGGGTGCAGGGCCGGAAATTGACCAACGTGCACCGCGTCAAAGACGCCGAGGACGTTGAGTTTTCCTTCCTGCGAGAGATTGGCGGCGTCGGCGAAAAGCGCAAAGGAAACATGCATACGCCAAAGTTATGGCGAGTGTCTAACTTTCGGAATGTCATCAACAACGTCATCACTCGCCGCCGAGCGTTTGGACTCTTCGTCGCCTTCGGACTTGCAGCGCACCGCGTTTGGCGCGACGGACATGTGGCTAATCGGGATGTCCGTCATCTGGGGCGTGAATTTCAGCGTCGTGAAGAGCGCGCTCGCGGCTATGCCTGCGCTTACGTTTACTGGGCTGCGCGTGGCGATTGCGGCGACGGTGCTGTGGGGGATTAGTGCGACCGTTCGCAACGCAGCGTTACCGTCCCGCCGCGATGTGATCGCGCTGCTTGGATTGGGGATTGTCGGTAACGGTTTTTATCAGTGTCTGTTCATTGTCGGCATGTCGCATACGCGGGCCGGGATTGCCGCGTTGGTGATTGCGGCGAGTCCGGCGTGGATTGCGATTGTGTCGCGCATTTTGGGTCGCGAGCAATTGTCGTCCCGCGGATGGTCGGGCATCGGCTTGCAGTTGGCCGGCGTCGCGTGTGTGGTCGCGAGTACCGGTGCGATCGAGGCGAGTGGTGAAGCAATATTCGGCGCCGCGTTGATTGCTGTCGGGAGCATCATGTGGGCGGTGTTTACTGTATTGCTACAACCATTCACGCAGCGTGCACATCCAATCCATCTTTCGGCAATCACGATGACGAGCGGTAGTCTTTTCTGTTTGGTGTTTGCGCTGCCGGGCATGGTGCGTATGGACTGGGGCAGCGTCTCGCTCCCCGCGTGGGGCGCGGTGTTGTACGCGAGCGTTGGCGCATTGGTGATTGCGTACTTGCTGTTCTATCGTGGTATTCGCGTGCTTGGGCCAACGCGAACGGCGATGTACAGCAACTTGCAGCCGATCATTGCACTCGCCGTTGCGGCCATTGTGTTGTCCGAGCGTCCGACGGGATGGCAATTACTCGGTGCGACGTTGATCATGGCTGGACTGCTCATCTCGCGCACGGCGAAGGTTGTGCCCACGCGCCTATTCACCGCAACCGCGGATCGTTCGTGAAGCTGGTACTGTTTGACATCGATGGCACGATGTTGTGGACGGACGGCGCTGGTCGGCGAGCGATGGAAGGTGCGTTGCTCGAGATGTTCGGAACGACCGGTGATCCGGCGTATCGCTACGACGGGAAGACGGATCGGCAAATTGCGCGAGAAGAATTACGCGCGGCCGGTGTTGACGATGCGACCATCGATGCGCGCATGGACGAACTCTTGAACGCGTATGTGTCGCGGTTGTCTGTTGCGTTGGCTCGAGAGCCGACTGCTGCGCGGTTGTGCAGCGGTGTATTGCCGCTGCTTGACGCACTCGAAGCGCACGGCGGTGCGACACTGGGGCTGTTGACGGGCAACGTTGAAGACGGAGCGCGTTACAAGTTACGCGCTGTGGGTGTCGACTTCGCGCGGTTTCGTGTGAGTGCGTTTGGCAGTGATCACGAAGATCGACCATCGCTGCCAGCGGTTGCGCAGCGTCGTGCGCGTGAGATTCTCGGACTCGAACTCACGGGACATGATCTCGTGATTATTGGCGATACGCCCGCTGATATTCACTGTGGTCGATCGTTGGGCGTGCGCGCGATTGGCGTGGCCACTGGGCGCTACAGTGTCGACGATCTGATGGCGCACAGTCCGCATGCGGCGTTTGCCACGCTTGATGACACGGACGCGGTGCTGGCCGCGCTGCTGGATTGAGATGATCGACAGTCGCCCACCCGTCGAGGCGATTGCACGCGTGCGCGGTATTGTGCGCGGAAGCGAAATCGACCGTGTTGCCGATGTCTCGCTCAACGATGCAACTTTGATGCTCTCGTGGACCGAACTTACGTCACTCGGCCTCGCGCTCGATACGTTGGACGGTATTGCACATCAAGCGTCGCAACTCACGCTCTACCTCAGCAACGGCGATGTGCTTGAACTGTCCGGCGACGACGGTTTGCGACCGCTCGCCGTACGGTTGACAGCGCGTGCGTGCACGATGCCGGAGTTGACGCGTGGTTTGCGCTCCTTTGGCTCGTTGCGCGGTGCGCCCGGCACAGCGCATGACGTATGGTTTGAACCGTTGCTCTCGGTGCGACGTGCGGTGGAAGGTGTGACGGACGCAACGCGTCAGCTCGCATTGATCGATGCCGGTGCGTTGGCGACTAAAATGGAACGGGTGATGATACAGCTCGCCACGACGAAAGCACCGGGTGATGCCGCGCGTCAACGCGCAATCGAAGCGGCGCTCGAAGAAGAAAGCATTGATCTATTTCTCGCGCTTGGTCGACTTGCATTGACCGCTGACACGTTGATGGGCGGCGCGCTGGACACGCGATTTGTTGATTGGCGACGCTGGATTGCAGCGTTACGCGACGTGTTTTCGGCTGCAGACGACGCGTGGCGACGAGTTAGTCATGAGGTGTAGCTGCGCTGCAGCCACAATCGCCGCACCCAGATTTTGGGTGCCGCGCGGCCTGCACGGTGCGCCAGGCGCGACGTGCAATAAACGCGACGGCGAACAGAATGATTCCACCTACAATGATTGTTTGCATCGCTAGCCTCCAAAGCCGAGTGCGCGCCCACCAGCGTAAACTATCCACGCCGCGCCATACGCCAATACCAGCATGTAGCCAAACTGCAGCGCTGCCCAACTCCAACCGAGACGTCCACCGCCGGTTTCGCGTACCGTAACGGCGACGGTACTCATGCACATCAGCGCGAACACGTAAAACACCATCAAACCGATCGCGATGAGCGGCGTGTACACCAGCTTTCCCGTGACCGTGCTGCGCTCCTGTACCAAGCGAGTCTGCAACGCGTTGTCACCACCGCTGGTATCACCCACACCATAAATGGTACCCATCGTCGAGACGAATACCTCGCGCGCCGCGAAACTCGCCGCTATCGAAACCGCAATCTTCCAATCATACCCCAACGGGCGCACGACAGGTTCGATACCGTGCCCAATGCGTCCGAGCACCGAATGCGCTAACTGTATTTCCTGCTGTTGCGCGGGCGAGAGCAATGAATCTGGTGCGGTACGTGGATACGTTGCGAGCGCCCACAACACGATGGAGAGCGATAAAATCACCGTGCCTGCGCGTCGCAGGAAGAGCTGACACCGCTGCGCGACCGAGATGAACAGTGACTGCAGGCTGGGCATACGGTACGGCGGTAACTCGAGAATCATCGGACGCACGGGTCCCTTCAATAACGTGCGCTTGAAAACGGCCGCAACGCCCAATGCCACAACGGTGCCCAGTAAATACATGATGAGCATGGTCACGCCCTGCAATGTGA
>JAYTTR010000402.1:0-5083 GCA_043744935.1 Gemmatimonadaceae bacterium | reverse complement strand
TCCCTTCTCCCGATTGATCTCCATGCGACACGCACTTTTGTACGTTGGCGGTTTCGAGCGCAACTTTGACAAACTGACCACGGCGTCCACGTCGTTCGAAGGCAGCGACGGTCAGTCGCACGCGTACGCGCCGTGGCCGTCCAGTGCGAATGGCCTGCGCATCAGTTACATGGAAAAATCTGGCAAGAAATTTGTGGCCGTGCGCGTGGGCGATGGCACAAGTGATGTGGTACTCGCGAATGAGCTCGTCCTGGTACCGGGCGAACATTTCGGCTTTGGGGCGCGACTGAGCGGCGAGCCGACGTTGGTTGAAGACAACATCGCGATCATGAAAATGCTTGAGGATATCATCAAGAAGAACATCGATCACAGCGCGACGCTGCTCGAGATTCGCACGCGGTTTAAAGCGGCGGCGAGTTCGAAGTAAGGGCGCAGGTTTGGTGGTGCCCGCACCAAGCGTTCGCGTTTGGTGCGGGTTCGTGTCGGGAAATGCTTGTTTCACGCGGAGGCGCGGAGGGCGAAAACGCCGTCCGGACGGCCATCCAGACGTGGCGGCGGGCGGAAGTCCCCGATTGAAATTCCTATCGTGAGATTCAGAATACCGAGGTGAAATAAGCGTTCACTGGCGCACTTCTGATATTCAAGGGGCACGAACAGCACGCAGAGCTCATGGTGTCGTCAGCGCGACTTTATACATGACGACAAAACGCGGGTCCTGCGAATCGACGCATGGAGAATCCGAGTGGAGGAGACGGGACATCTACATGCCACGTTCTCCGCTGGCGCAGCTACATCACGGCAACTTGTTGATCTTGGTGGTCTGCTTCTGGATGATGGGGAACGTCATCGATGCCATCGGCACTTCGACCATCATGTTTACATCACTGACCAGGTCGACGCCAAACAGCACGCCAGCCAGACTGATGACAAACGTGCCGTGACCGGTGACAGTCCCGCCGATGGTGAAGTCTGCCCCTTGCTGATTGCCGCTACCCGTCAGCTTTCCGCTCGACGTCGACGCGATCTTCCACGCCCGCGCGCCCGCCACCGTCGTGTCGCCCGCGAGTGTGTACGTGGTGACGGTCCTGGTGGTTACGTCGGCGCCATTCCGTTTCGTGACGGAGGTAACGCTGTCCACCCAGGACGATCCGGCAGTGGCGCCGACCTTGAGGCGTGGCAGGAACGAGCGCATGTTCGCGGCGAACGGTGACGTACTCGTGGCGCCCATTTTGTCCGTCACCGCACTGGTCGCGATCTTGCCGTCGACATCCATCGCTCCGGTGAATTTCATGCCGATCGCACTACTCGCGTCGGGCATGGGTACGGGGGAGGTGCTGCTCGCGGTGACGGAATCGAGCGTCATCACCTGTGTCAGCGCAGTGCCGGCCTTGGAGATGATCACCGTCGCGACCTGAACGGACTTGGAATCGGAGACTTGCGCCTCGCCCATCATGATCTGCGACGACTGCCCGGTGACGAGCATTTGATAGCGCGCGCTGACCGGGCTGTAGCCTTGCAGCGACGACTGCGCGGCGAGTGATGGTGCGATGAGTGCGGTAAGGGAAACGAGGACGGCGACTGATCGTGTGTGGTGCGCAAGCATGGCAGAGGACTCTCGGAGTGGGTGTTCGTCCCTACGTAGCGGCGGCTTCCAGGTTTCTTGCCCGCCGCGCAATTCGCGCCGTCGACCTTGTCACGACGACTGTGGCGTGTCGGACCTCAGAAGGGGACAATGAACTCCGCGCGCAACAATTCCAGGCAACGACAATGTGGGCCCTTCTTACCTGCGTGCTACAAGAAACAATTCGGCGGTTGAAATATCATAACGGCTGACGACATCTGAGCGGTGAGGAACGCTTCGCGCTGAAGTCCTTTCGAATTGCGGCGACGATAGCAAAACTATCGTGCTCCGATTTCGCCGGCAGTGAGCAGCAGCGAGGACAGTTCGGAAACGACACTGGTGTAGCGGATATTGTCCACGGAGAACGCGGTTGCCGATGCAGAGTTGAATGACAACGGCACGCGATCGAATGCCGTGACGCTGACCTGGTGCCGCGACCGGGTGAACTGGCGAAGCGCATTGACGTTGCGCACTTTTCAACGGCTGTTCTGATTCACTGACAAGAGAGGCCCACATGCGTCGAACATTGGTTCCCGTATCACCATGCATTTCGAGGACGCTATTCGTGTGCTCGATCATGAGCGTGATTGTCAGCACCGCGGCCGCAGCGCAATCAACCAACCCGCGCTTTGGCCGCTGGCTGTTGAAGCCCGATGCACCGACGACTGCGACAAATATCATGACGTACGAAGCGTTCGGGGCGAAGGGAATGAAAGTCACCATTCAGGCGGTGAATGCGAAGGGGGATACCACACGCTGGTGGTACACAACGGAATTTGACGGCAAGGACATGCCAGTAACTGGCAATGCCGGGCAAACACACGCCGCGGTGCGCGCTATCAATGAACACGTCAATGAAATCGTCAACAAGAAAGACAGTCGCGTTACGCAACGATTGACCAATGTGCTTTCAACTGACGGCCAGACCATTGCCGTGACTTACATGCGCGACGACGGCACGGGCAAAACCACCGGCGTGACATTCGCTACCTATGAACGAATGAAGTAGCGCACAACACGCCGTCCCCGCACGGTTTCGGGGTCGCTCGGCGGATTGAGCAAGCCACCGACGACGCGCTGCAAATTGAAGAGCGCTCGCTGTACCCGGCTCTCTCTCGCTTGGAGAAGCGCGGATTGCCCGAATCGGAATGGGGATTTTTCGACAGCAATCGGAAGGCGCGTGTTTACAAATTGACACGCGCTGGCCGCACGCATTTGCGCGTCGAGACCGATCAGTTCACGCGATTTGCCAGCGTTGTATTCAAGGCGCTCGCGGTCGACCCGCGACCGGCCTGAACGAAAAGTTACGAGACAATGAGAGACGACAATTCGAAGTTCACACCGAAACGAGCGGCGCCTGCTGAAAGTGCGCCGGTCGAATCCCGATGAAGACGTGGCCGCAGAACTTCCGTTTCACGCGGAGATGCGCGCGACAGAACGCAACGCCGATCGGCCGCTCACCACTCCGGTGCAAATTCGCGGCCCCGCTACAATCGATCACATTGGCGATGTGCTTGTTGGGCTTCCAGTCGCCAATCAATCGCAGCGGTGCGGCATTTTGAACAACTCTTTCACGGTCGCTGACATCAAACCGTAAAACGGGCGACCCGCAATTTCGACCATACGCCGTCACCCTCTCGATTCAATCGCTCTACGCACGCCTGATGGCAACGTAAATCGTGTGCATAGGTCCCGCGGTGTCGTGCGCACGAACGCGCAGAGTTTTCACCGATAGTTTAGATCAATGCAGCGCGTCCACGAATTTCGTGCCGTCGCCCACCGACGAATACGCAATGACGCCGCCCTCTCGCAGCGCAGCCATCGTTGCAGCGAGTTCGCGCATGGCGTAGAGTCGCGCGTTCTCCGAAATGAGCATGCCGTCGGGGCCATTGTTTGTGTCGAGCATGATTGCATCAAAACCATCCTGATTGTCGTGCAGTACGTTCATCACGTCGTCATGCACAATTGTCACGCGCGCATCGCGCATGGCATTGGCCGATCGATTGAAGTCGGGGTTGGCATTCCACGAAATGATGTCAGCCAGTAACTCCGCGATGGCTACCCGCGCGTCGTCGCGGAGTTCATGCAGTGCCGCGCGACCGAAAGATGACGTCGCGTTGACATGAGTTCCACGCCGTCGGCCTTGGTCAGATACGCACCGTCGTGACGGAACAGCGCGATTGCCATACCGTTTGGCGTGCGCGCTTGACCGAGTCGTTCGAGTGGTTTCACGTGTTCGGGTGAAGGCATTCCAGTGGGATACGGCGCGTGTCGCTGACCGCGCTACGCAACCAGAAGTGCTGAGCGTCCAATTGCTAATCTGACCCTTGGCTGCAAGCACGGGCAGACGATGCCCGGTCGGGTCTGTGGCGATCGTGATGCCAGCGGTAAGTTTCCCCGGCCACACACTTTCCCTGACACGAGCGTCCATGGACCTGCGCGAGCGCCTGCAAGCGTTGTTGAACGCGGAATACGAGATTGAGTTTGAGCTGGGCGGCGGTGGCATGTCGCGCGTGTTTGTCGCGACCGAGCGCAAGCTGGGGCGGCGGGTCGTTATCAAGGTGCTGTCGCATGAGCTTTCCGCATCGTTGAGCGCGGAGCGTTTCGCGCGCGAGATTCAACTCGCCGCGTCACTGCAACAGGCGAACATTGTGCCGGTTCTCACGGCCGGCACGGCCGACGACACGCCGTACTTCACCATGCCCTTTGTCGACGGCGAGTCGCTGCGTGCGCGCCTCACGCATGGGCCAATGACTGAAGCCGAGACGGTGAGTGTGCTGCGCGATGTAGCGCGAGCGTTGGTTTACGCGCATGAACGCGGCGTTGTGCATCGCGACATCAAGCCCGACAATGTGTTGTTGTCGGGCGAGTCGGCAGTCGTGACGGATTTTGGAATCGCCAAGGCCATCTCTGCGTCGCGCACCAAAGCCGATCCTCCCGGTGAACATGCGCACGACTCGGCGCTGACACAAATCGGAGTGTCGATCGGCACGCCAGCGTACATGGCGCCAGAGCAAGCGGCTGGAGATCCGGCCACGGATCATCGGGCGGATATTTATGCATTTGGCTGCATGGCGTTTGAATTGCTCACAGGACGGTCGCCGTTTCAGGGTCGCGCGCTGCATGAAATGCTGATTGCGCACATGACGGAAACCGCGCCCAGCGTGCGGTCGCTGCGCCCGGATGTATCGCCAACGCTCGACGTACTGATTGCGCGGTGTCTGGCAAAACGCCCTGGCGATCGACCAGCAACGGCGCGTGAACTGCTGACGCAGCTTGACAGCGTCGTGAGTGGTAATTCGCTCAACACGCTGCGCCCATCACTCACCGCGCGTCAGTGGACGTTGCCGAAAGCTCTTGGTGCGTGGGCGGTGCTGTTTGTGTCGTCCTATGTCTTGGCACGCGCGGCGGTGGTAGGCATCGGCCTGCCGTCGTGGACCGTGTCACTGGTAACGATTGTTG
>JAYTTR010000401.1:0-5087 GCA_043744935.1 Gemmatimonadaceae bacterium | reverse complement strand
TGTAGCCGTATACACCAAACGGATAGCCTGTGCCGGTGCCCGTCAGTTCAGATGCAAGCGAAAGCGAGAAACTGACAGCGAACACTAACAATGCCCGGCGAGCGCCGATGCAATACGCGAGAAACCCAAGCCCGGCGATGGCGCCTAATACCACCGTAGTTTGACCACCGTAGGTGAAACCAAATGCGAGGACTTGTTGATTGCGCGGAGTGTTCAACCATGACGGATACGGTGGCGCAAGAAATGTCGCGAACGCGAAGGCAGAAAATGTTGAGAGGATCGCGTGGAATAACAGCGAGATGGATGCAATGCGCAAAAACGTTGCGCGCATTTCGCCATTGGTGCTGTCTGTCGCTTCGCTTGCAAACATGTGGCGACCTCAGGCGAGACGGACGAGTTTCTCAGAACCAACGGGCACGTTCGGTTCCCATACGATATGTGGACCGTCGGCTAACGTGGCAAGATCGAGCGGCGCGGCACGAAAGCGCCACGCGTCCCACAAAATACCAACGCGCGCCAACGAGCCGAGCCGAGCGCGTGTGGAAATGGTGTCGTAGTTTTGTGCTTCGATGGCCGTCAGGATTCCCGCGTAGCCGGTAGCGCAGGCGGCGGCGCAACGCTGCGAGTCAACGTCGAGCATGGCGATGCCTGGTCTCGCTGCGTCGTACAGTGCACGCGCGCGACTGACCTCGTACGACATCATTGGCACCCACCGTGGATCGCGGGCGAGCAAGCGATTGGTGAGGACGTCATGTGGAGTGAAGCCGAAGCGCGCCAAGTCGTCTGCGGGCAGATAGCACCGCCCGCGTTTGGCATCTTCGCCAACGTCACGCAAAATATTTGTCAGCTGCATCGCTACGCCAAGCGTGCGCGCGTACTTCACTGCGCGCTCGCGCATGGCCGCGCCGCCGGGAACGCCAAACACGTGTGTACACATTTCGCCGACCGAACTGGCAACACCTTCGCAGTAGGTTTCAAGCTGTGCCCACGTTTCGTAATTGGTCGCATCTAGGTCGCGCGCGACGCCACCAAGTAGTTCGAACAGTGGTGTCGGGGGCACGTGAAAGGTGCGCGTAACCCACGCGACTTCGCGAAACACGGCGCCGCTTGGCCGCCCATCAATGGCCGATTGCAGCTGCGATTGATAATCGTTGAGCTGCGCTGCTAACGCGGCGACATTGTCGTGATCTGCTTGATCGACGAGGTCGTCAGCGATGCGGCAAAACGCGTAGAGCGCGTAGGCTGCACGGCGCTTGGCGCTGGGTAACAGCCGACTCGCGAGTGAAAACGTTCGCGCGTGCTGTCGGGTGATCCGCTCGCATTGGACCGCGTCGCCAGTGTGATCGGCGGTAATGCGGTCGATCATGCGGCGTTCGGGATCCGAATTGACGGCAAGGACATGCGGGATATTGCTGCGGGTCGGGCGGGGCGTACGGCCCAGCGAAAATTAGCGGACGGAAATGCTACGTAAACGACTAACTGTCAGATGTACCAGTGGCTACACGGCGTCAACGTCCGGCGCGCTTGGGAGTTCCCGCGGAGCGGCTGGAGGACGAGCCGATTGCCTTTGGAAGCTGTCAAGAAAAGGGACGAGTGTCAATCTGGATTGACAGCGAAAGCCGCGATTGATCTGTTGTCACTGGTTTCACATCAAGGATGTGCGAAGGCGCCATCATGAGACGCCAGCATGGAGAAAGCGGGGATTTCGCAGATGACCGTCCGTTGGTTGTAGCGTAGGCCTGCGTGCGACTACTTCAGGAGGCACCGCCATGCGTCAACTGATCGCCAGTGCTGTCGTTCTCATACGAGAGTCTTCTGCACAGTGCAAGCATCAGGTCGCTTGACGGCATGTTGCGCGCGCCGCCTTGCCGATGCACGTTCAAAGTTCATCATAACCCGGAAGGCCAATGCGTCGTTCGTCAATCGCGTTTTGCGCCCTGTCAGCGGCAGTGGCGCTCTCCCTCGTAGCCGCACCGCTCGACGCGCAGATTTTCAAGAGAATTACTGACCGCGCCAAGGAGGCTGTGGTGCGGAAGGCGGAGGACAAAGCCAGCCAGAAAGTCGACGAGGCCACCTCGAAGCTTGTGGATCGCTCCTTTAATTCGGTGTTCGGCGCGGACACCGGAAAAGGCGGTGGCGGTGGTTCCTCGCGCACTCAATCGCGCATCTTCGCGATGCTTCCCAATGCGCGTACCGAAGCTCGTTACGACTTCAACGCGGTGTTCACGTACGAGATTGAGTCGATGCCCAAGGGCAAGCCACAGGGCGAGCCGGTGGAGCTGACGATGGAGTTCAACCGCGACAAGTCGTATGCGGGTGCGCGGCTCAGCCAAAAGGGCAAGCCGGGCGAAGGTGCGTTTCACATGATCTTTGACGTGCCGAACGAGTCGATGGTGATGCTGTTCGAGTCGGATACCGGAAAGTTCGCGATGGCGTACAGCTGGAAGGAGGCGAAGCGGTACGAAGAGTCACAGCCCGTGACGACACCGGCGACGGGCGGTGTAGTCACGACTCCGGTGCGTCCGGACGCGAAGCCGGTGCAATACTCCAAGCTCGGACCGCGCAGGATTGCCGGCTACAACACCGAGGGGTACCGCGCAGAGGACAAGAATGGCGTCATGGACGTGTGGGTCGCGAACGATCCGTCGCTGACCTACGGGCGCATGATGGGCGCCACGAGTTCGATGCAAGGCATGCGCGGCGCGATGCCCGATGCCTATCCCGTAGGCATGCTCATGGCGACGGAGAGTACGGACAAGCAGTCCGGCGACAAGGGTCGCATGACGCTGACGTCGGCCAATGCCAAAGCGACGGTCCACATCGACATGTCGCAGTATCCGAAGCTCGGCGCTACAAAGTAACTCTGCCTGTCCGCAACCCTTTGTACGGCAGCCAAATGCGAACGCCCGGACTCGAACCGGGATGGGTTGCCCCGCCAGCTCCTAAGGCTGGTGCGTCTACCAATTTCGCCACGTCCGCATACCGCCAAGCAATGTTAGTCCAATCGCGCCCTGCTGCAACGCAAACGCGGCCGCATCTCTCGATGCGGCCGCGTTTGTTTCATTGAGCAGAATGGGCTTACTCGCCGATCCGAATGTTGACCACGCGCGTGCCGAGACGCGGGTCGAGTGACTTCACCAACAAGCTGACGTAATCGCCGTTTTTCAGACTGGAGATGACGCCCTGCAGGTCCGCGACGCCCTTTACCGCGTGCTTGGGCGCAGGGAAAAGCACTTCCAGCACGATGTCCGAACCAGCGGCCAGCTTGTCGCGCGCCGGGCCGTTTTGCGACACATCGGTAATGCGAACGCCTCTGTCGGCCGGCAAGTCGAGCTGCTTCGCTATCTCTGGCGTCACGGCTTCAACCGTAATCCCTAACTTGCTCGACGTGGCCGCCGCCGGATTGCTCGGCGTCGTGACCGCGGCGGCGACGCGCGGCACGGAGTCGGCCACGATGAGCGTGACTTTGAACGACTTCTTGCTGCCGAACCTGAGCACATCAACCGGTACCGTGTCGCCGACTTTGTGTGTGCGAACAATACGCTGCAACGAGCTGACTCGTGGTACGGGCTTGCCGTCGATGGCGACGATCACGTCACCAACTTCGATGCCCGCATTCTTTGCTGGCCCACCGTTGTCTGGATTGAATCCACGGACTTTCACGCCGGCAACTTTGGTGAGTCCGTTGATGCCCGCATCCTCAGGGTCGAGCGCCGCAACGGCGACGCCCATGATCGGCAGACGCACCCGACCATCCTTGATGAGCATGTCCGCGACTGACTTCACGAGCGTGATCGGAATCGCGAAACCATAGCCCGAGTAAAAGCCCGTTTGACTTGCGATTGCCGAGTTGAGCCCGATCGCTTCGCCACGAAGGTTGATGAGCGGTCCACCGGAGTTGCCCGGGTTGATTGCCGCATCAGTTTGAATGAAATCGGAAATGTTGAAATTGCCCGCCACTGGGCTGACTTCACTCCCACGTCCCTTCGCCGAAATGATGCCCGCCGTAACGGTAAAATCGAGGCCGAGCGGATTGCCAACCGCCAGGACCCAATCGCCAATACGCAATGTCTCATCGTTGCCAATTGGTAGCGTGGGCAAACCCCTGGTGTCAATTTTTACCACGGCAACGTCAGTCGTTGAATCTGCGCCCACGACTTTCGCGCGAAACGTGCGACCGTCGCTGAGCGTGACCATCACTTGGTCTGCATCGGCGACCACGTGATTGTTGGTGATAATGAAACCGTCGCTGGTCATGATAAAACCAGAGCCTTCACCGCGCTGTTGCTGCGGCTGACGCTGTTGACCGAACTGCTCGAGAAAATCTTCCATGCCCTGCGGGGCTCGGCCACGCTGACGATTTACCACAGGTCGCGCGTTCCGGATCGTGTTCACCGCGACCACCGTTGGCGTTACGCGTTCGGCGATGTCAGCAAACGACCCCATGCCCTCCGATGCACCCGGTCCGCGTGCAGCCACTGGGCGCGAAGCCGGAGTGTTTTGTGCCCAACTGAACCGCGTCAGGTCCATGCTTGACGCGAAAAAGACGCCGACAACAAAGCCTAAAACGGCCGCTGTTGCGAAACGAAACCGAGAAAATCGTGAAGCCATGAGAGTGTACCGTTCGAGGTCAAATGCGTATGCAGAAACGACGGAAGCCGACCCAACGCAATCGGGTCGGCCTCCCGACTGCTACTTCTTGTCGTCCACGATTTCGTAGTCGGCTTCGACCACTTCGTCGGCCTTACTGCCCGCCGGAGTACCGGATGGCGCCCCACCTTCTGTACCCGCGCTACCCGCGCCAGGTGCCGTGTCGGAGGCGGACTGTTGATAGAACGCTTGTCCCGCTTCGCTGTACGCCTTGCTGAGCTCTTCCTGCGCCGCGCGAATTTCGTTGAGGTCGTCGCCGCGCAGTGCTTTGCGTGACCGTTCGATGGACGCGTCGATCCGTTCCTTCAACGGCGCCGCCACCTTGTCACCCCACTCTTTCACGTTCTTTTCAACTTCATACGTTTGCGAGTCGAGACGATTGCGAATCTCGATTTCTTCACGACGCTTCTTGTCTTCCGCGGCGTTGCTTTCGGCGT
>JAYTTR010000400.1:0-5108 GCA_043744935.1 Gemmatimonadaceae bacterium | reverse complement strand
TGTCGAGTATGCCGCCACGCACCGAAAACTGTGCCACGTCTTCGACCATTGGCACGCGCTCGAAGCCAATGGACTCGAGGTGTGCGATCAGCGCTTCGAGTCGTCGAACGTCGCCTTTGCGCAGCTCGAGTCTCGCGCCAGACAGGGCTTTGGCCAACGACGTCCGCTCAAGCACCGCACGCGATGTCGTGAGCAACAGGCGCACGCCACTGCGCACCAATTTTTCCAGCGTCTCGACACGTTCACCGGCAACTTCGACGTGCGCCTCGACTTCGCCAAACCCTTCGCGCGGTGGATAGAGCGCAACCGGAATATCATCAACCAACGATTCGAGATCGGCGAGCCAACGCTCGGCATCACTCAGTTGATCGGTAATCACGACGATCAGGCGCTGTGGAAGCGCGCGTGCGAGCGCTGCAACAAAGACGGCATCGCTCGAACCCGCGAGACCGCCGACACGAACGCTGTCACCTGCACCGGGCAGTTCGCGGAAAACCCGCGCGAACGCGGGCAGTGCCTCGACCGCGTCGAGGAGGCGGGGAAGTCCCACTAGCGGCTACTCAACGTGCTGACGCAATAACGGCCGCGCGCGAAAACCACGCTTCGAGCACCACCGCGACCAACGCGATAAGTAACAGCACGGGCAGCAGTGATCGACCGCTCGTCTGCTCCAGCACACGCGCGCGCCACGCACCACCATCGCTCGCCTCGGACACGGCGCGTCCGGTTACGCGTGAAAGAAATGTCGCGCTCTCACGCGTACTTCCACCTGTCTGCTGCGCCTGCCCCACGTCCGACTCCTCCGTCTCCGGGTTCACAACCAACGCTCCAATGCGAGCACCAGGCCGACGCAGAAGATACACGCCCGCGTCACTCGGCACGGTGATGCGCTCACCAACTAGCGGAACGATTGTCCCGTCTGGTCGTTCCAGCCCCGTCACGCCATCGATGCCCGACACATGTTCGCCCGGATGCGCCTGCACAACGCGACCATCGTCACCGAGTCGTCGCGAAAGTGCGTCGAGCAGCCACGGTATGAACGCTGCGCGCAATGGGAGATCGGTGGCATCGGGCACCATGGGTGATGCGACGATGACATACTGCGGCCCAGCGACAATCCATGGCGTTCCACCGGCTGTGGCCAGCGTGTCGCTGGTGCTTGTGACCCCGCCGGTCGCGGTGGCGCGCACCAGTGGATATCGGGTGCGCACTGGTGTGCCGTCCAATATTGCGGTTGCTCCATCATTGGACTTGGCAGTACTTCGAGCGAGCACAACGTCGCGTGCAATTGCGCCGAAGCGCCAGGGAATACCGAGCCGAGTGAGTGTGCGATTGGCTTCACCGATGCGCAGTGGGTCTGCAGGCGCGATGAGCAACGCCGGGCCACGAAGGTTTGGCGCGTCGGCACCACTCACGACGGCCACACCAGTTGCACCTTCAACCCCGCGCGCGAGGCGTGTTTCTTCGACCAAAGTTGCCAGCGCCGTTCCGACAAACGGTCCCGCCTCGGTGCGCACCGCAATCGATGGCGGCGATGCAACACGAACGGCAAACCATCGGACGTCGTCACCGCGTAATTCGTCGGGATCTACTTCAACGCTGCCGCGCAGCCAGCCGCTGCTTGTGCTGGCCAAACGCTGCGTGACTTGCGCGGGGGCAGCGAGTGACGACGGACCAACGGTACCGCGTGCAACAGTGCGCCCATCCAGCGTCACGCGCCACTGAGCAGAATCAGGCGCGGCGATCGCGAAGCTCACCGTGCCACTTGGCGTCCATCGTGCCGGTTCAACGCGCACCGCCAGTACGGCGCGATTGCGCAGCGGCCGGTGCGCACGGACCAGCGCAATGACCGGGACATCACCGGCCGCCACGCTCGAATCTCCTACCACGTCAAACGTGTTGCGTTGCCCGTCGCTGGCGATCGCGACAACCGCGGCGCGAGGGCTTCCGCTGCGTGCGAGCGCGAGGGCGCGACGCGTGGCTAACGGCATGTCGCCACGTCCAGCGAGCGAATGCACATCAGTGATGGCCTGCTGCAACGTGGCCGTTGGTCCACCAACCACACGACCATCGGCAGTGACGACCCACGCGCGGTCCCCTTCGGACAACGCCGCGATCAGTGCGCGCGCATCGGCACGTATCCCGTCAATCACCGCTTGGCCGTCGCGGACGGCGCCGCTGCTCATTGAATTGTCAATGAGCAACGCGAGGGCCACAGGTGCGTGGCCCAATCCGGCGATGCGAGCCATTGGCCGTGCGGCGGCGAGGGCGAGTGCGACCACCGCGAGTATGCGCAAGATGAGCAAGAGGCGATGCCGCAGTTTGAGCTCTCGACTGTGTTCTTGCTCCATGCGTGCGAGATAGCGGACGGCGGGAAATTCTACCGTTCGTCCAACGCGTCGGCGCAAGAGATGCACGAGCAGCGGAACACCGGCCAACACGGCCAGTGCCAAAAAGGCTGGAGCAAGAAATCCCATTAGCGCGCGTCGTTCTTTTTATGCGATCGTGAAAATGCGCAGTGCCTCAAACCATCGCTCCCCGTCCGTTGGATCCCACGAGTTGTCGCAGTGGTCGCCCAAATGGATCAGAGGTCGTGGCCACGGCATATCGCGCACCGGCACGGCCCAATGCGCCACGCCATTCCGAAAGAGCTTCTTGCACGGTGGCCTGATAGCTGGCGCGGACATCGGCCGGTGACGCGGCGACCTCGTACTGCGATTCCGGGTCGCGGTACAACGCTTCACCCAGCTCTGGAAAATCGCGTTCGGCGGGATCCATGACATGCAGCACGAGCACTTCATGACCGCGCGCACGTAATGTGCGAGCGGCGTCCGCGACGGGCGCTGCGTCGACCAACAAATCAGAGATCAGCACCACAAATCCCGGACGACGCACTAAGCGACCGGCCTGCATGAGCGCACCGGCAACGTCTGAGGCAGCGCCACCGCCGGGCTCTGACAGCGCGGCCACGAGTCGACGCCACTGCGCGCGCCGCGCGCGCGGCGGTACGACGCTACGCAATCCCGCATCAAATCGGACGAGACCCACAGCATCGCGCTGACGAATCAGCAGCAGTGCGATGGCCGCAGCGAGGCGCTCGGCGTAGCTCAATTTTGTCAAGCGCGTGGGGTCTCCGGTCCACTGCATGGAGCGACTCACGTCGAGCACAATCATGGCGCGCGCATTGGTCTCTTCTTCGAACTGCTTGACCACCCATCGATCGGCCCGGGCCGCGATACGCCAATCGAGATAGCGCAAATCGTCACCCGGGATGTACGGGCGGTGCTCCGCAAATTCGACGCTGAAGCCTTTCCGTGGCGAACGATGGAGACCGGTGATAAAACCGTCGACAACCCACCGCGCCACCAGTTCAAGGTGGCCCAGCGCAGCAAGAACTGCCGGATCGAGTTGGTCGGCGCGGGATGCAGACATGAGGTAAGCTGGCGAAGTGTCACACACGGGACCACGGGCACCGACTATCTTTCGGGACTACACGCGAATCAATCTTTCAGCCCGGTCATCCGTTGCAGCTTAGCCACATTCGTAACTTCTGCATCGTCGCGCATATCGACCATGGCAAGTCCACGTTAGCGGACCGCCTCATCGAGATGACTGGTACGCTCCAGAAACGCGAGATGAAGTCCCAGGTGCTCGACACCTTGGACCTAGAGCGTGAGCGAGGTATCACGATCAAGCTCAACGCGGTGCGCATGACATATGCGGCCAAGAATGGTGAGTCGTACGAGCTGAACTTGATCGACACTCCGGGTCACGTAGACTTTACGTACGAGGTGTCGCGTTCGCTCGCGGCGTGCGAGGGAGCGATTCTCGTGGTGGATGCTTCGCAGGGCATTCAAGCGCAGACGCTGTCCAACTTGTTTCTCGCGCTTGATGCTGGACTGGAAATTATTCCGGTGCTGAACAAGATCGATTTGCCGGGGGCTGAGCCCGAGCGTCGACGTAAGGAGGTCTGCGATCTGATTGGCTGCATGCCGGAAGACGTGTTGTCGGTCAGTGCGAAAGAAGGCGTCGGCGTGCCCGAGTTGCTGGAGCAAATTGTGGCGTTGGTACCGGCACCGTCGGGCAATCCAGCAGGTCCGTTACGCGCGCTGATTTTTGATTCGTACTACGACAAATATCGGGGCGCTATTCCCAGCATTCGCGTGGTCGACGGCGAGATTCGGAAAGGCACAAAGATTACGTTTGGCGCTTCGGACAACGTTTATGAAGTGGACGAAGTTGGTCTGCTGCAGTTGCGTCAAGTAAAAACCGACGTGTTGCAGGCGGGTGAAGTGGGGTACGTCGTTGCAAGCGTGCGCTCCGTGCGGGAAACGCGTGCGGGAGACACAATCTTCGATCAGAACAACCGCGCTACCGAGTCGCTGCCGGGTTACATGGAAGTCCGGAGTTTTGTGTTTGCGGGCATCTACCCAACGGATACGCAGCAATACGAAACGTTGCGCGATGCGCTTGAGAAAATGAAACTCAACGACGCCTCGCTGCAGTACGAACCCGAAACATCCACCGCGCTGGGTTTTGGTTTCCGATGCGGATTTCTCGGCTTGTTGCACATGGAAATTGTGCAAGAGCGGTTAGAGCGCGAATACAATCTCGATCTCGTCACCACCGTTCCGAGCGTGGAGTATCACGTGAATAAAACGGACGGGACGATGATGCTGGTGGAGAATCCCGCCTTGATGCCCAATCCGGTCATTATCGAGTCGGTCGAGGAGCCATACGTGAAGGCGCGCATCATGTGTCCGACGGATTACATCGGTCCGATCATGCAGCTGAGCACGGAGCGTCGTGGCATTTATAGAAACATGCGATACCTCGACACGGCGCGCGTCGAATTTGATTTCGAATTTCCGTTAGGCGAAATCATTCTTGACTTTTTTGACAAGATGAAAACGGTCAGTCGCGGCTACGCGTCGCTGGACTACGAGATGCTGGAATATCGACCAAGCGATCTGGTACGTCTCGATATGCTCATCAATGGCGATATCATTGATGCGTTTTCCGTGATCGTCCACAAGGACAAGGCGTACGAGTGGGGGCGCAAGGTTGCCGAGAAGTTGAAGGAACTCATTCCGCGCCAGTTGTTCGAG
>JAYTTR010000399.1:0-5113 GCA_043744935.1 Gemmatimonadaceae bacterium | reverse complement strand
GGCAAAAAATGACAGGACGGTCACAGCTGCACCGGCCAACGTTCAACTGAACCCGTCAGTGTGATTCCGTTGTGTTCGAGATAGAGCGTGCCTTCAGTAAAAGAAAGTGCAAACTTCATGCGGCGGTCCATCCGCTGAACGAATTCGCTGATGAAATCCCGATCAATGGCGTACAGCTCGATCGCCTCCACGCGATGAATGCGCTCGCCAGCCACTTGCCGCTGCAACTGGGTCGGATCACGGTGTGTATACACGGCGACACGCGAGGCGGCTTTGCTGGCTTTATGCAATCGCGCGGCATCCGGCGCACCAATCTCGATCCACACTTTCAACGCGCCAGTGAGATCGCGCACGGCGATTGTTGGTTCGTCAGGATCAGACACACCCTTCGAAAACACAATGCCTTCCGCATACTCGAGACAGTATGCCAGCAGTCGCGCAACGAAGTACTCACTCGACTCGGACGGATGCATCGCGACGCGCAACGTTAACGTCTCGTAGACATTGCGATCAACATTCGCCAGCTGAATGTCGAACGCGAAGATCGTGGAGGTTAACGCCACGCGTTACGACTGTCGCAGATGCTACCGCACATGCGTCAACCAACCGAATTCATCGGCGGCTCGACCATTCGCGATATCCAGGAATTCTTTCTGCAAACGGAGTGTGATCGGACCTGGCTTGCCGGCGCCAACCGTAATGCGATCAACACTGCGAACCGGCGTCACCTCTGACGCGGTGCCGGACAAAAACAACTCGTCGGCCGTGTACAACATCTCGCGCGGTATGATCTGCTCACGCACGCGAATGCCCGCCCGCTCGGCTAGCGTGATAATGCTGCTGCGCGTGATCCCGCCCAACAGCGTCCCATCAAGCGGCGATGTGTAAAGCACGCCACCAGAAACAAGAAACACATTCTGGCCAGAACCCTCACTCACCGTACCGGTGGGGCCGAGTGCAATGCCTTCGCCATAGCCGTTGGCGAGCGCTTCCATCTTGATGAGTTGCCCGCTGAGATAGTTGCCCGCTACTTTGGCCAACGACGGGACGGTATTCGGCGCCATGCGACTCCAGCTCGACACACAGGCGTCGACGCCATTCGCGATCGCGTCGTCGCCCAGATATGCTCCCCACGTCCAGCACGGCAGATACATTTCGATCGGACTCTCGAATGGCACCATACCCGACGCGCCAAAACCGCGTACGACCATCGGCCGGATATAACACGACAGCATCTCGTTCCGGACAATGAGTTCGCGCGTCGCCGCGATCAGTTGGTCAATCGTGTACGGCAACTCCATGCGATAGATGTGGCAGCTATGGACGAGTCGTTGCAAATGTTCACGCAAACGAAAAACCGCCGGACCGTTCGGTGTGTTGTAACAACGAATCCCTTCAAAGGCGGCTGAACCAAACTGCATGGAATGACTGAGCACGTGCACCTGCGCATCCGCCCAGGGAATAAATGCACCGTCGCGCCAGATCCACTGCGTTGCCGAAATGCCAGCCATCTAAGTCTCGAAGTGTTGAAGTTTTGCGGAATCGTGCGAAGGAATACCGTGGGCTACAACAACGAATGCACAGCGCCACCGTCGACCAAGATAGCTTGTCCAGTAACGAAGCCCGCGCGATCGGACGACAAGAAAGCGATCACGGCCGCCAGCTCGCTTGGTTTTCCGAGTCGATTGAGCGGCGCTTCAGCCCGCCAGACGTCGTAAATCTGCTCCCGACTGATGCCTTCGCGTTTCATGCGCGCATCGGCGAGGCCCTCGAGTCGATCAGTCGCGGTGTATCCGGGCAGCACCGTATTAACGGTCACCCCATCAGCACCCACTTCATCGGCGAGTGTGCGAAAGTATCCCGTCACTGCCGCACGCAGACTGTTGCTTAGCACCAAGGAAGCCTGCGGTCGTTTTACGGCGAGTGACGTGATGCCAATAACGCGACCCCACTTTTGCTCGCGCATACCAGGCACAAACGCACGCGTGAGCTCAACCGCACTGCGCAGCAACAGCTCGCTCGCCTTGGTCCACGCAGTCCAATCGTGTTGCATGGCCGGACCGGGAATTGGACCACCCGTATTCGTGATCAGCACATCAACTCGACCGTAGTGCGCCATCGTCTCCGTGACGACTTGCGCGATGCCCTCGACGGTACTCAGGTCGGCGACAGTCGCAAGCACGGACGCGCCAAGGGCTTCGAGTTTCATCGTTGCTGCCGCAAGGGATGCCGAATCGCGACCACAAATCGCAAGCGACATCCCTTCGCGCGCGAATTCTTCGGCAGTGGCATACGCAATGCCACGACTTGCTCCACACACCAGCGCGATTTTTCCGCGCAGCCCGAGATCCATCTATTTCGTCCCGCGCAAATACGCGTCGCTGCCGTCCAGCCAATCTTGGCGCGGCGGATTGAATACGTCCACGTCGAGCGTGTCCTCGAGCGCCTCGGCGCGATGCCGGACACTACTTGGAATGACCAGCACTTCACCCGCCCGCACGTCGGTGAATGTGTCACCGGGCGCGTCCGCGTGTTCGCCGAGCCAGAAGCGCAGGGCGCCAGAAAGAATGTAGGTAAACTGTTCGTTGTGATGATCGTGCGCGGGAACGAGTGCCCCTTTTTTCAAGAACACCTGAGCGAGCATCATACGCTCGGACGTGATCAGCTTGCGTCCAATGAGGGGCGAGAGATCTTCTTGTACGACATCGTCCCACGCAAGCTTGCGAACTTCAGCCATCAGTCTGGGGGCAGAGGGTGACGCACCATCCGGGTCATTGCACGGATTCGTAACGATAGACGGCGGCGAAGATCGTGCAACCTCCAGGGCCGTTGCCGCTTGATTTGCACGACGTAATTCCCACAATTGCCACCCACAAAAAGCAATTGCTGCCCCAAATGGCAAGACAATATCATAGACGATGATCGACGTCACGCGACCGAGGGCGTTTCAGCGCGTCGACACGGCCGCACTGCGCACGTACACCGCTTGCTGCATGTACTGCTTAGCGACGAGTTCGTCGAGGATATATTGGGCGAGCGACGTTCGCGTGAGCTGGCTGTCCTTGCCGATTTTCAAGTCCAGCGCCGCAAGACATTCCTCTGCCGTGTCGGAGTCGGTGAGCGCGGCGGTTTTAATGAGCGTCCAGTCAAGCCGACTGTTGCGCACAATGCGTTCCTGCTCTGCGCGATCATCGACCAGATCGTCGTTGCCCAGGCGACGTTGCAGGAGCGTGGTCAGTCGAGACGTGAGCGACAGGTTCCCTGGTAATGCACCCATCAGGGCACCAGTCACACACAGTACGCGTGTCAGCGCCTGCGTGCGCATGCCGTCGACGATAGCCTTCGTCGCCTTGGCACAAAACACCGCGTCGCGCGCGTTGAATCGCGGTCCGAAAAGAATCACGGTGGCGTCGCTGCCGCGCAGGACTTCGCGCACCGCCGTCGGATCTTTTAACGCGCCGACCACGACTGTCGCGAGCTCGGGCGCCACGTCCTCCGGTGCCGAGCGATAGTGCAGTCGGAGCGCGTGACCCGCGTTGCTGGCCGCTGCGATGAATGCTCGGCCACTGCGACCGGACGCGCCAAACACAGAAACGATCACTGATGCCGAACCGTCGCGGGGGAAAAAGGAGGTACTTCCGTCATTCGACGACGGTTATCGAAAGATTTGCGCATACGTATGCCCCCAACATGCACCGCGGCCCCGAACTACGGCAGCGCTCGTTTCATTTTGAGACTCGCGCGCTGTCCCACTTCCTGTCAGCTTCCGCGCGCGACGTTGCGCTGGTGTGGTGTCGCCATCTTCTCTTGCACAATCCGGAGCGCTCTTCGTGGCCCAGGCAATCGTCCCATCCGATATCGAGATTGCGCAAAGCGCACGCATGCGTCCTATCGTGGACGTCGCAGCCGATTTGGGGCTCTCTGCCGACGATATCGATCAATACGGACGGTACAAGGCCAAACTGCCGCTCGAACTCGCAGCGCGGCCTCCACGCGGACGGCTGGTGCTCGTCACGGCGATTAGCCCAACGCCGGCTGGCGAAGGCAAGAGCACAGTGAGTGTTGGACTCACCCAAGCGCTGCGCCGATTGGGCACCGACGCAATTCTCTGTATGCGGGAGCCGAGTTTGGGTCCGGTATTCGGCGTGAAGGGTGGTGCGGCGGGGGGTGGATATGCGCAGGTGCTGCCGATGGACGACATCAACCTGCACTTCACTGGCGACTTTCACGCGATTGCGAGCGCACACGCCCTCTTGTCGGCGATGATGGACAATCATCTCTATCACGGCAACGCGTTGCGGTTGGATACGAAGCGCATCACCTGGCCACGCACCATTGACATGAATGATCGTGCGTTGCGTAGCGCGCTGATTGGTGTTGGTGTCGGCAACGGCATCGTGCGCGAAGAACGGTGGGTGATTATTCCGGCCAGCGAAATCATGGCGATTCTAGCGCTGGCGTCGAGCGCGGACGACCTCGCAACGCGTCTGGATCGCATCATGGTTGGAGTGACGAGCGATGCGTTACGGACGCCAGTCCGTGCGCGTGATCTCGGGGCGACGGGTGCAATGTCCTTGCTTCTGAAAGATGCCTTGCGACCAAATTTGGTGCAGACCCTGGAAGGTGGGCCTGCGTTGGTGCACGCTGGGCCATTCGGCAACATTGCGCATGGATGCAATAGTCTCGTCGCGACACGAACAGCGCTCGCCCTCGGTGATGTGGTCGTTACAGAAGCAGGATTCGGTTCCGATCTTGGTGCCGAGAAATTTTTCGATATCAAATGTCGCGCTGGCGGATTGCGTCCGGAAGCTGCGGTGTTGGTAGCGACGATTCGCTCGCTCAAGATGCAAGGCGGTGCATTGAAATCGGCACTCGATATTGAAGACGTGGATGCGCTTGAGCGCGGACTGCCGCACTTGGCACATCACGTGGCGAACGTGCGTCAGTTTGGCGTGCCAGTAGTGATTGCCATTAACCGGCGATTGTCCGACACAGACCTGGAGTTGCGGATGGTGCACGATTTCGCCGAACGTGCGGGGGTTCGCGTCGCGCTGTGCGACGTTTGGGCACGCGGTGGTGCGGGCGGTGAGACGTTGGCACAGGAAGTGTTGGC